>JANXPR010000060.1 GCA_025357215.1 Acidobacteriaceae bacterium
CTCGGGGTCCTTCGACGCACTCTTAGTCGCTTTGCTCCTGCGCGCTTGCTTGATTAGATAACAACGACGGCTCCAATCCGAGTGCCGAGTAAACTTGAGTTTGCGAAAACCAAGACTCGGAGAGAAAGGAGCCGCAATGAAACTCCGCATCCCGGCGGTCCGTCTTCTGTTTCCGTACTTCCATCGCCCGGATCGATCCATTGGAGGCGAGGCCGAAACGCAGTAGGGTCGAGACCTTAGTCAGGTCAAGAGGCTGTAAAAGTTACATCCCCGGGCGGGGTGGACAGGCAACCTAAAGGGCCTGAGAATGGTTCAGTAGAAGGGACATATGTCCCTTTCCAACTATCAGCGGTACAACGAAGCAGAGGCAGAGCCGCATCTTAAAACCAAGCGGCCTGAAAAAGGCACATTGACACAAGCCAAGAAAATGATCGCGCCGGGCCTGACCGAGGCCGAGGCGATTGAACGGGCGAAGGCGGGAGACGCGGAGTCGTTTGAAGCGCTCTACGGTCTGCACAAACGCCGGGTGTACTCACTGTGCCTGCGCATGGTAGGGAATGTGGCCGAAGCGGAAGACCTGACGCAGGAAGCGTTCCTGCAGTTGTTCCGCAAGATTGCGACGTTCCGGGGGGAGTCAGCGTTTTCAACCTGGCTACACCGGCTGGCGGTAAACGTGGTGCTGATGCACCTGCGGAAGAAGGGGCTTCCGGAGATTTCCCTGGACGAAATGCTGGAACCACAGCACGAAGACGGCCCCAAAAAAGATATTGGCACGCGCGATAACAACCTGGCCGGATCGGTAGACCGGGTGAATCTGGGGCGCGCGGTGGAAAATTTGCCCCCGGGATACAGAATCATTTTTGTATTGCACGACGTGGAAGGTTACGAACACAACGAGATTGCCGAGATGATGGGATGTTCGATAGGCAACAGCAAGTCACAGTTACACAAGGCGCGCATGAAGTTGCGCGATATGTTGAAGCTCAGCAGAGCCGAAAAGGCCTCCCGCCAGTGAACGAACGAGCGGGCTGAGACGGGAGCCACTCGGAGGCGCCCACGGAGTAAGGCAAGTTGGGAGAGGACGGAAGAACATGAACTGCCAGCAATTCCATGAAGTCCTGCCGGAGATACTGGAAAACGGCGGGAACGAAGAAGAAGAAGGACACCTGCGGGCATGTCCTGACTGCGCCGTGCTGGTGCAGGACCTTGACTATATTGGAACGCAAGCCAAGCTGATGATGCCGATGCACGATCCCAGCCCGCGGGTATGGGAGGGCATTGAGCAATCTCTCCGGCGAGAGGGCTTGCTCCAGGAGGGTCGAACGCCACGCCTGGGAAATGTAATGGTGCTGCCGCACCCGGCCCAGAACTGGACGGTGACAGGCTGGATCATGGCGGCGGCCGCCGTGCTGGCTTTTGCCGCGGTCCTAATTGGTTACCATCCAAAATTGCAGACCGGCGAGTTTTCGGCGCAAAATAGTGCAGCCCCATCCACAGCAGTTTTTGACGGCGATGACCAGCAGGTGCTGAGCCAGGTTTCCCATCAGGAACCGGCCGTCCGGCAGGCTTATGAAACCAGCCTGCGCGAAGTAAACGCCTACATCGTGGACGCGCGGCAGGCAGTGAAGCAGGCTCCGGAAGACACGGTGGCACAAGAACATTTGGCGGACGCGTACCAGCAGAAAGAAATGCTGTACCAGATGGCGTCCGCACATGGATTGCAGTAAGGCACGGGGGAGGCGCAATACAGCCATGACAAAGCTTAACTACGCAGCAACATTCGGATTAGCGGTAGCCCTGGCGGCACCAGCCATGTGGGCCGCGGAAGTCCACAAAGAAGCAAGGCTGGATATTGCACCCGGCGGCTCAGTGAACATTTTCAACAACGGCGGATCGGTGAACCTGCATTCTGACGCCGGCAAGCAAGTAGTGGTGGTGTACACCATGCACTCCGACAAAGTGGAAGTGGACCAGACCACCACGGCGGACAAACGTCGCGCGGAGTTCCGCACACACGTGATCGCCGACCAGAAACCTTCTCCGGAAGAAGCACGCGTGGACTATGACGTGAGCGTGCCGAAAGGCGTTGGCGTGACGGTAAGCGGAGCCACGGCGACGATCGTCGCCGACAACATGAGCAGCGACCTCACGCTCTCCACCGATACTGGACAAGTGACGGTCCGCAACGTTTACCGATCGCACATCACGGTCCACAGCGTGGCCGCGCCCGTCACCCTGAGCAACATCACCAACGGCACCGTGGACGTAACCACGTCCACCGGCACGGTGGAGATGACCAGCGTGTTTGGTCCGAAAGTAAAAGCCGGCACCACCAGCGGCAACATCACCTATCGCGGCGATTGTGCCGGCGGCGGTGAATACAGTTTTGCCACACACAGCGGAGCCATCGACGTCCTGATGCCGGAAACCGCATCCGTTGATCTTTCCGCACACACCGAAACCGGCATACTGCAAACGGACTTCGCCTTCAAAGCAAAAGACCACAACTACTTCACCAACAAGCAAGGCAGTTCCTTCTCAGGTACCTCCAACTCCGGTTTATCCTCGCTGGAACTGCGTTCCTTCAGTGGTAAAATCCGCGTGAAGAAGCAGTAAAACACGCGCGGCCCCGCCGCGAACAACCTTGTTCAATCATGGCCCGCCCCGAGCCAACCCGGCGTATTTTTCTCATCGGGTTCATGGGCGCGGGTAAAACCAGCGTAGGACGCGCACTGGCCACACGCCTGGGATGGAAGTTCTCTGACTTGGACAACATCATTGAAGTTCGCGAACAACAGACAGTAGCAACCATCTTTGCGGAACGTGGCGAAGCTGAATTTCGCAGACTGGAAAACGCCGCGCTGGCAGAACTGCTGCAAGCGTCGTCGGCTGTAAACGAGCTTTCACAGCCAGGTCAGGTGATCGCGCTGGGCGGTGGGACGTTCGTCCAGGCAGCCAATCGAGCTGCGCTGGAAAACGCTGGAGCAACTACCGTCCTGCTGGAAGCGCCTTTGGAAGAGTTAATCAGCCGCTGCCGGGAAGCCGGAAACGCGCGCCCTTTAGCGGGCGACGTAGTGACCTTTCAGGAACTTTTTACAGCGCGCCAGTCCGCCTACTCTCACGCACGGTACCGCGTGGACACCATGGGCAAATCCGTGGAGCAAGTGGCCGAAGAGATACAGCAGGTACTTGCCGTTGGCAAGCCGGAGGTAACGCAATGAAAGCAGCACTCAAGATCGTTGTTCTTGGATCATTCGTCATGGCCGCAACCATGTTTCTGGGCGCTTCTGACCAGAAGGACAAGAAAGCCGCCAGCGCCAAGGTGGCGGACTCCGGCAGCTTCGGCATTTTCGTCAGCGGCAGGCGTATTGGCACCGAGACATTTCATATTGAGCAGCGCGGTGACATCAACGTAGCCACGTCTGAAATCAAAGTGGACGATGGCAAGAGCAAGGCCTCGCAGACCGCCGAGATGCAGGTCTCACCCAAGGGCGAGTTGCGCTCCTACAGCTGGCATTCCACGTTGCCGCAAAAAGAAGAGACCAGCGTGGAAGCCAAAGACCAACTGCTGATCGAACACGTGGTCCCGGTAGACCAAAAGAAACTCGATCTGCCACATGTGCTGCCGCTCAACACGGCAATCCTGGACGACAACTTTTTTTCCCATCGCGACATTCTGATCTGGCGTTACCTGGCTACCGGCTGCCTGATC
>JANXPR010000061.1 GCA_025357215.1 Acidobacteriaceae bacterium
GCTGAACGATGACAAACCAGAGAGGGCCGCGCTGTGACTCAAACGGTATCAAAGCAGCTCTTGCCATTCCCCCTGGCGAGTCGATGCTACGAAACTCTATGGCGGAAGATTCAGGGAGCGGCCAGAGCTGGGTTGCAATGAAGGAATCGGCATTCTCCGACCGGTTCACCAATTGCCCGGACCTATCGAATACCAGCAATATCTGCTCTCGAACCGGAAGTTGCGGCATATCTTCTTTCTGAGTTTTCAGATAATCGATCAACGGCTTTGCGGCGTCCACTAGATCGCGATCCAGCTCTGCACGGGTGGAACTGACGAAGATTGAATAGACAAAGCCGCATGTGCCCGCCATCAATACACCAATGACAAAACAAAACAGCAACATCATACGAAGGCGGAAGTTCAGGGCCGGAAGCATCTACTCTCCGCCCAGCCGGTATCCAACGCCGCGAACTGTCTGAATCAGTTTCTCGGCATGGTCCTGGTCGATTTTCTGCCGTAGGCGGTTGACATAGACTTCCACCAGATTCGTTTCCGTGTCGAAGTCATAGGACCAGACATGTTCGATGATCTCAGAGCGAGTCACTGGTTGAGGGGCCCGCAGAATCAACAATTCGAGCAGCGAAAACTCTTTCGAAGTGAGCGAAACGTCTGCTCCGGCGCGGGCTACGCGCCGGCGTTGGCGGTCAAATTCAAGGTCAGCGCAGTGCAGGATTGCATTGCGATTGTGCAAGCCTCGTCTGGTCAAAGCCCGGACCCGCGCGAGTAATTCGGTTATCGCGAAGGGCTTGGTCAGGTAGTCATCGGCGCCTGCGTCGAGGCCTTCAACCCGGTGTTCCACCAGGCTTCTGGCGGTCAGCATTAGAATGGGTGTTTCCAGCCCCGAACTGCGCAACTCTTGGCAAACCTGGAGGCCACTGATCGTCGGCAGGCGAACATCCAGCAGAATGGCGTCAAATGTTATACGGGCGGCAATGGTCAGAGCGAGTTCGCCCGTTTCGGCGACCTCCACCTGAAATCCGTTTTCTCGTAACGCGCGGGCGATGAACCTCGCCACTTTGTTCTCGTCTTCCACCAGCAGGACATGCATACCCACGAGACTATGCCTTGGGAACGCACTGCTGTCAAATTCAATCGTTTACCCGAAACTGAATGGAAATCCCGCCGAAGCGATGAAGGCTTCTTGCAGGGCGGGGACCACAAATTCATCGCAAACTACGACCATGCGAGGCCACATCAAACGCGGATAACTAAAATTTAATCTGGGATTAATCCGATCAGTGGGCTACAACTGTACGGCGAGTGACCGAGCGGTCTGAGGCTTCAATTGGTAGCGGCCGCAGCGAGTCGATGGCCGACTAGAAGGAGCTGGACCGTCGGTAAGTCACCACAAACAAGTTGTGCCACAGCTGCAAGCCAGATCATCGTCAAACGGTGTCGGCCAGATTCCACACGAACCCACTCGCAGGAGTCGAGATGTCCGCTTTAGATTCAAATCCAATAACGGCAGTGGGAGAAATGCTCACTCGTCCGAGCCGCGTTCGGTGGTACGTGATGGGCTGCATCACACTGGTCACCGTACTGAACTATCTTGATCGCTTGAACTTCAGCGTTGCGGGCAAATACATACAGGACGAGATGTCGCTCAGCACTCAGACCATGGGCTGGGTCTTTAGTTCGTTTCTGCTTGGCTATGCGTTATGCCAGGTTCCGGGCGGCTGGGCGGGTGATAAATATGGACCGCGAGATGTTTTGACCGTGGCCATCCTGATGTGGTCGATTTTTACCGCCCTTACTTGCTTGGCTCCGTCTTTGCCGATTGTGGGCTTGTTTGGCGTCGTCGGTTCATTGATGATTGTGCGCTTTTTTGTTGGTGTCGGGGAAGCAGCCAATTCACCCAACGGCAACAAGATTGTCTCCAGTTGGATGGGGAAACATCATCGCGGTTTCGGCAGCAGCTTTACCATTCTCGGAATCGGCCTCGGCGGGGCCATGACTCCGCCGATCATCGCGTGGGTGATGCAACGCTGGGGCTGGCGTTCCTCCTTTTATTTGTCCGGATTGCTTGGCCTATTCGTGGCTTTGCTATGGCAATGGTATGTCACTGACAAACCGGAAGAGCACCGAGCGGTGAATGAAGCCGAACTGAAGATTATTCGCGCGGGCAGGACCGAACCAAGCGCGAGGACGTCGCCAGGCGCGAGCGGAATCTGGAGAAAGATGCTCTCCAACCGGTCCGTGTGGGGCCTGTTACTCGGATACTTCTGTCAAGGATACCCAATCTACTTCTACCATACTTGGTTTTTCATCTATCTCGTGCGCGAACGGTACCTTTCCATTTCTCACGCCGGTATCGGTGGCGCAATGCCTTATATCGGAATTGCCGCTCTGGCGCCCGTCGGCGGGTGGTTCTCAGACATGGCGGTCCGCCGCTTCGGAAGAAGGAGGGGACGGAGAATGGCGGTGTGGATCGGCATGTTTACTTCCGGCATCCTGTTGAGA
>JANXPR010000189.1 GCA_025357215.1 Acidobacteriaceae bacterium
TGGTGGTGGACAACACGTTCATGTCTCCCTACTTCCAGCGGCCGATTGAACTGGGCGCGGACATGGTGATGCACTCGACCACTAAATTCCTCAACGGCCATAGCGACGGGCTGGGCGGCGTGATCGTGGGGACAAAACCGATCCATGCCGAGAAGCTGGCGTTTATCCAGAAAGCCGCGGGGGCGATCCTGTCACCGTTTGAGTGCTGGCTGCTGCTGCGTGGCGTAAAGTCGCTGGCGGTGCGCATGGTGAAACATGACGAAAACGGCCGCGCCGTGGCCGACTTCCTGCGGAATCACAAAAAAGTAAAACAGGTGATGTATCCCGGATTCAAAGATCATCCGCAACACGCGCTAGCCAAGAAACAGATGACCGGGTTCGGCTCCATGATCACGTTTGAGACCGGGTCGTTGAGCAACGCCAAGAAAATGTTGGCGAAAGTGCGGGTGTGTTCGCTGGCCGAATCATTGGGCGGCGTGGAAACACTGATTTCGCATCCTTCCACCATGACCCACGCGGCGTTGGGCGTGGCTGGTCGCAAGAAGATCGGCCTGACTGACGGCATGGTACGCATTTCCGTGGGCATTGAAGACAAGGAAGACATCATCGCGGACCTGGATAACGCGCTGGCGGCGATCTAACCGAGAATTTTTACCACAGAGGGCGCAGAGGAACACCGAGGGAAAAACGAGCCAGACTGGATTTGCCGACCGCAGTTATCATCTTTCATCGAACAAAAAGACGACCCGCGCAATAAAATCTAACTCCGTGATCCTCTGTGCTCTCCGTGGTAAATCTTCTGATGGTTAGTCGGTATTTTTCTCCAGCCATTCCAGATACTTTTTGTCGCCTTCCGCGATTTCCAGCATGATGCACTCCGGCAGTTCGTAAGAATGCAGTTCTTCAATCGCGTCACGCACACGATCAAACATGTTGGCTCGGGTCTTGATCATCAGGAGCCACTCTTCGGCGGACTCAATCCTTTCCTGCCAGCGGTAGACCGACTCGATGCGCGGCACGATGTTCACGCAGCTGGCCAATCGGCGTTCCACGAGTGCATGCGCGATCTTTCTGGCTTCGTCGTGGGAACCAGCCGTGGTGAGCACCAGACACATTGGGGTCATGAAAGTCTCCGGCGGAAAAGTGTACCAATTGTGCGCATGAAGCCCGCAGGCGTATTCTCAAGACATGCCCACGCAGATCAAGTTTGGAACGTCAGGATGGCGATCGATCATCGCCGAGGACTTTACGGTCGCGAACGTACGCCGCGCCGTAACTGGAATCGCGAAATATGTTGTTTCGCAGAAGCCGGTTGGCGCACGGGTGATCATTGGTCGCGATCCACGTTACATGGGCGAGCGGTTTGTGGAAATTGCCGCTGAAATCCTGTCTTCCCATGGCGTGCAGCCGTTGGTGATTGCCGAGCCCGCGCCTACGCCGACGATTTCCTACGAAGTCATCCGCCTGAAGGCCGACGGGGCCATCAACTTTACTGCGTCGCACAATCCGCCGGAATACAGCGGCATCAAGTTCTCCACGGCAGACGGCGCTCCGGCGCTGCCAGAAGTCACAAAAGCGATTGAAGACTTCATCCCGACAGAGGTTGTGACGAATCCCGCTCCAGCGAACCGGCCAGTCGTCGAAACGATTGATCCGAGGCCAACCTATCTGGCGCGGCTGAAAGAGATCGTCAATCTGGAGTTGATTCGCCGGTCGGGCATGAAGATCGTCTTCGATCCGTTCTGGGGAGCAGCGCGCCACTACTCTGACGATTTGCTGCGCCAAGCCGGGATCCCGGTGACTACGGTCCACGATACGCGTGACGTGCTTTTTGGCGGCCATGCGCCTGAACCTGACGGTGAATTGTTGAACGA
This sequence comes from Acidobacteriaceae bacterium, assembly GCA_025357215.1. GTDB lineage: Bacteria > Acidobacteriota > Terriglobia > Terriglobales > Acidobacteriaceae > Angelobacter. The sequence continues at coordinate 1,875 of JANXPR010000189.1, forward strand.
CACGCGCACACAGATGAAAGCCGTTGGCGCGAAACTGGGAATCGCCACAGACGGCGACGCTGACCGCTTCGGCATCGTTGATGACGATGGCACGTTCATCCAACCGAATTACGTGATTGCCATTCTGTTTGATTACCTGGTCGAATCGCGGGGATGGAAGAACGGCGTGGCCAAGTCAGTAGTCACCACGAACCTGATCAACGCATTGGCGGAACATCACCGCGTTGAGCTGCATGAGACGAAAGTCGGGTTCAAGTACATTGGCGAGCTGATCAAGCAGGACAAAATTGCAATCGGCGGGGAAGAGAGCGCTGGGCTTTCCATCCGAAATCACGTGCCGGAGAAAGACGGCGTGCTGGCTGGCTTGCTCTGTTGCGAGGCCGTTGCGCGGCGCAACAAACCACTGCGCCAACAATTGCAGGATCTATTTGGCAAAGTTGGTTCCTTTTATCCCCAAAGAGAGAACTTCACCTTGACGCCACAAGTGAAAGAGCTGTTTACTAAGAAGTTAGCAACTGATCCGGTGGAAATCTCCGGGCGCAAAGTGAAACAGGTGGTGCGCACGGACGGACTCAAGCTGGTCTTCGAAGATGGCTCGTGGATCTGTTTCCGCCTTTCCGGCACGGAGCCAGTAGCGCGAGCGTACCTGGAAGCGCGGACCGAAGAAGACTTGAAAAAACTGGTGGCCGCCGCCAACGATTGGATTTTTAGCTGAGGGCTAGAAAGAAACATGCAGCAGTTGTGGAACAAAGCGAAAGAGAAACTCACGGAATCGCGGCATAAGCTGGGGACCGTGGGTGTGGTCTTGATCGGATGCGTGGTGGCCTATCACGTGGTTTTAGGCTCTAACGGCCTGCTGGCGTATCACCAGAAGCGGACAGAATCCGAGCAGTTGAGCCAGCAAATCAAGACATTGCAGCACGAAAACGGGGACATGGAAAAACAAATCCAAGCCTTGAAGTATGATCCCAAAGCCATTGAAAAAGAAGCTCGTGAGCGGTTGCGCTATGCGCGTAAAGGCGAGAAAGTCTATACGTTACCCCCTCCTTCGTCCACGTTGCCTGCCAATCAAAAATAAGCAGACTCAAAGGTTGTGCATCTTCCTTAGTACCTTTTCCGGCTTGCACTGCGGGCCGCCATGATTTAAAAGTCTTCTGGTTGCAAACGCTGGCATTGTAACTTTTCCTAATCAGATTACTCAATACCCACGGATTCGTCTAAATCTACGGTTGGGCCCAAGTACGGCCAAACTGAAGAGAACAAACTCAGGAGACAAAGTTAAGATGAAGAAGATTGCATTGGTTGTGCTCGCCCTCGCGTTCATGGCTTCAGTTTCCATCGCCAAGGACAAATCGCAAAAAGTCAGCGGCTTTATTAACGACGCCAAGTGCGCCGCCAAAGCCGGCGACGCTCATGCTGACTGCGCCAAGAAGTGCATTGACGGCGGCGAAAAAGCCGTCCTGGTAACCGACAAGGACCACAAAGTCCTGGCGATCGATAATGCTGACGCCATCAAAGGCCATGAAGGCCATCACGTAACCGTTACCGGCCACGTGAACGGAGACAGCATCCACATCGAAAAAGTGGCCATGGGCAAAGCTCCCAAAGCGCCGAAGCCGGACAAAAAGGGCTAGTTTCCAAAGTCCACGCTCAACGGAAAGGCGGCCGCAATGGCCGCCTTTTTTATTTTCTAAAAACTTTTCCTACCGCACAACGCCTTGCAGCGGAGAACTAGCCGTTGCATAGAGTTTCTTGGGCATGCGTCCGGCTTGATAGGCCATGCGTCCGGCGATAACTGCGTGCTTCATGGCGTCGGCCATCAGTACGGGGTCGTCCGCGTTGGCGATGCCGGAGTTCATCAGTACGGCGTCCGCGCCGAGTTCCATGGCAATGGCGGCGTCCGATGCGGTGCCAACGCCAGCGTCCACGATGAGCGGAACCTCGGTGACCAGTTCGCGCAGGATCTGAATGTTGGCGACATTTTGTATTCCCATGCCGCTTCCGATCGGCGCGCCCAGCGGCATGATGGCGTGCGCGCCGGCATCGAGCAGGCGCTGGGCGATCACCGGATCGTCCGACGTATAGGGCAGCACCGTGAATCCATCTTTTACCAGGATGCGCGTGGCTTCAATCGTCGCCTGCACGTCTGGATACAACGTTTTCTGGTCGCCGATGACTTCCACCTTCACCCAATCAGACAATCCTACTTCGCGTGCCAGCCGCGCCGTGCGGACAGCCTCGTCCGTGGTGTAACAACCTGCGGTGTTGGGCAGCAGAAAATATTTCTTCGGATCGATAAAATCCAGCAGCGATTCCTTACTGCGGTCCAGGTTCACGCGGCGCACGGCCACCGTGACCATTTCCGCGCCACTGGCTTCAATGGCCCGCGCGGTTTCCTGTCCGGATTTGTACTTGCCCGTGCCAACGATCAGGCGTGAACGAAATGTGCGACCGGCAATCACGAGAGAGTCCATGGGCAACGTTGTCATGGGCAATATTGTAATGAGCCGCAAGGCGCGGGGGAAGAGCGGCGGTCAGCAAGTGTGCGCGCGGTCACAAAAAGTACGTGACATGGCGAGGGCCAATGTCGGCTGCGGTTTGGCGTGCTATTCTCTCCCGATGCCCAGCGAGCCAAAGAGTGTCCCCGCCGAATCGTCGCGGTACAGCGTTCTCACCCTCGCCGCCGCCGGACTTATCGCCTGCGTGCTGGCGGACATGGTCCATGAAGCTCTGGGACATGGCGTTGCGTCCCTGCTTACGGGCGACCGAATCCTGCATTTCTCCAGCGTTGGCGTTCAGAACGAAACGGCCAATCGTTTTGTTTCCGCCGCGGGCACGTCGGCGAA
>JANXPR010000082.1 GCA_025357215.1 Acidobacteriaceae bacterium
CTTTGCCGATACCATCTTTGCCGCGCGGCTCCATCATTTGCGACACTCCAGTTCCCTTTCCGAGCAGAAACAAAACAACAAGACAGCACAACATCAACCGCGTGTGCAGCAAATTCAAGATTGTCATTGGAACCTCCTGGCAAGTATTTCTCAACAAACCTATCTTTACTCAGCAAACCTATCTAAAGACTTGCCAGACGAGAATTCGATAGCTTGTATTCCGCAGTCTTCCTGGCAATATTCGCAGATGAAGTTCTTTGTCCGGTTCGTTAAGTTTCAGACGTTCGCTTGGGCGGCATTCACACACTACATCCACTCACGCCAACATGCGATACTGTTTACGGGAAACGGCGATATGCCCGCCCGACCCTGTTTCGATAAAATGAGATGGTTGGCTTTGGGCCGGGATGGCGGAACTGGCAGACGCAGCGGACTTAAAATCGCTCCAGACTAATACCTGACACAAAGTAAACGTTTGAAACTAAAGCCTTATTGACGCTTAGGCCATTGGGCGTTACTATTACACAGTCCTTCCACATTTTGCGCATTTTGGAGGGATAAGGCGGTGTTCCGCATGGTCGAACAACACACCATCCTTGGCGGCAAGGTTTACGTCTACAAACGTCCAAACAGCAGCGCCTGGCAATGCTCAAGCTACCTCGCCGGCCGCAACCGCCGCGCCAGCACCAAGGAAGAAAGCCTGTCCAAAGCCAAGGAAATCGCTGAAGACTGGTATCTCCAGTTGCGCGGCAAGCTGCGCAGCGGCGAGATCAAGAGCGGCAAGACTTTCCGTGAGGCCGCCGATCAGTATTTGCGCGAATACGACATCATCACGCAGGGACAGCGTAGCAAGGTTTATGTGCGCGGCCAGCGCCTTCGCGTCACCGGCCACCTGGTGCCGTTCTTTGGTCGCTTCGTTCTGTCCGATATGACCGCGGGGCGGATTCAGGACTACCGCATTCACCGCCTGCAGGAAGCCACCGCCGAATACGGCAAGCCGCCCGCGCATAACACCATGCATCAGGAAATCGTCGCCCTGCGCCAGATCCTCAAGACGGCTGTGCGTCACGGCTGGATCGATCATCTGCCCGATCTTTCCGAGCCCTATCGTTCATCGCCAAAAATTTCGCACCGTGCGTGGTTTTCTCCCGACGAATACAAAGCCCTGTATGAGGCGACGCGCAAACGCGCGCATCATCCGAAACAGGAACGTTTTCGCTGGGAGGCGGAACAACTCCACGATTATGTGCTGTTTTCTGCCAATACCGGCCTGCGCCCGGACGAGGCGCGCCGGCTCCAGTTTCGCGATGTCAACATCGTCCTAGACGAGGGCACCAACCAGACCATCCTAGAAATCGAGGTCCGCGGCAAGCGGGGTGTCGGCTATTGCAAAAGCATGACGGGCGCCGTCCGCCCGTTTGAGCGCCTGCAATCAAGGCTTCGTCCTGACGGAGGGCCCGGCAGAGCGGGGAGCCGCGCCAACAAAGACGACTGGCATAAACCCGGACCGACCGATCTTCTATTCCCCAAATGGCCGCGCGAACTCTTCAACGCCATCCTGGGAGAAGAAAATCTCCGTGCCGACCGCGACGGCCGGCCGCGCACCGCTTACAGCTTGCGCCATACCTACATCTGTTTGCGCCTTCTTGAAGGGGCCGATATTTACCAGATTGCCAAGAATTGCCGCACCAGTGTCGAGATGATCGAGAAATATTACGCCGCCCATCTCAAGACCCAGCTCGACGCCTCGGCGATCAATGTCATGCGAAAAAAGAAAAAGGCACGGACAATCCTCGCCCCGGCGAACGACAATTAACCCCCGCATCATTTATGATGGATTCCTGTCAAATCAAAGCGGGCGTGGCGAAATGGCAGACGCAGCGGACTTAAGCAAAACTTGAGTGCCCGCCGGGAAACCGGCGGTGCAGAACTGCCCAAAGTCGGGGAAACCTGCAATGGCAATCCCGAGCCAAGCCCGGAAGAATTTTTCCGGGAAGGTGTAGAGACTAGACGGGCGGCACCTGAAACCTTAAGGGAAATGGTGAAGGGATAGTCCAGACCACGAACGCCACCAGGGCGGCGGCGAAAGCCGAAGTGGTATGAAAATCCGCAGGGCTTAAACCGCCCGTGTGGGTTCAATTCCCTCCGCCCGCACCAACCTTCGTTAGGGCTAATCTTTAAAGCGTGCCTTGCCTCTAGCAGGGGTAGGGCGCGTTTAGTGTCTGTACACCCGATAAATCTTACTTCCGAATTTTCAGGCCACTCCCAGGCCCTTTAAATCGAAACGACGCTGTCATTTACAGAATATTAAGGTCTGCCCGTCAGAATCATGGCATGGACGATGACGATATCGAGAATATGCCCGACGCCGTAATCCTGGCGCTGCCAGAGGCACAGGTATCGCCTCGCACTTTGACTCTGCTTTGGGCGCGCAAGGCCGATACTCTCCGCGAACGCGATCTGACCGAACTTAGTGACGAACTCAACGGGTTATCGCGTAGCCGCCGCCGCCAGCAACTCCGCTAATTCGCGATGAACTTTGCGGTTATTGATGTTCTTACCCACCACGACTCCCCGCTGGAAGTTTGGAAAGGCGGCAAAAATAGCATCTGAGATTTTGTATTTCATTTTAATCACCCCACATTGTTCGCGGATAATATTTGGACATGAAGGGGATCGGCCCTAACCAACTCCCGAAGATTCGCAACGAGGCACGAAAACCAAGTCGCAGATCGTTGATAGTCGGCTCAGGAAGAAAGCTAGATCGCAAGATCTCTGTTATGGTTCGGGAAAATTCCCCACAGGCTAGCTCGACAAATTCCCACCTAGTCTGGGCAACTCTTACGACGCGAAACCATGAATCATATTGCGCTAATTCATGTTCCGTGATGGCGTGCGCACAGCCGTTAACCAAATGATAGTCGCGTGCCAAGGAGTTCCCATCGGGAACCGCAGCCCGCATAACCTCGTCATGGTACTGGTGGTAGGTTTGCAGACCTTTCTTGACGGTGCTTTGCAGATTCAACAACTCTAGCCTTGAGTCGGTGCATACGACTTTTTCCCAAGCCCGAGAAGCCTTCCGGACCTCAAGCCATTCGCGCAGCCAAAAGCCTGAAAACGCTTCCGGCATTTGCGTGCGGATGTACGTGCAGTAAATCATCAGCGTCGGATGAAAATCGCAGCCGTACTTCATCAGAGCGCCGGAGCTTCTCCATAATGCCGCGACCTCCTCGGCCCATTGTGTCGCAATGTAAGTTGGCTTCTCAACTGATTCAAGCAGTCGCTCATATGCGTAGGCAAGAACGGAAAAGATATAGAAGAAGCTGTGGTGCGATTGCATCCAAAGGCGCCATGCACGGTCTATCGCATCCGGCGTGACTTCTACGGAAAGCTTGGCATTGCCCACGCCTGCAGGCAGTGTCCCGATTTCAGCGGAAAGTCTTTCAAGCACGGAAACCCGCTCATCGAACTGAAGCGCGGTTAACCCATCGTTTGTACAGCCGGCCGGAACACGGCCACTCTCGGGCAGCTCGATTGCCGCATATGCCCGACGACAATCATATTCTTCGCTCATATTGAACTCCCTACCGGCTCTTTCAAGAGCTGGTAGCTACAAGCTCAACATGAGTCATCATCAATTGGTAAGTTTTCTATTTTCAATAACTTAACTGATCTTTATCAAGCTAAAATATAAAAAGACTTCATGCAAAGTTTGCGACCGGATTGCCAAATAAGTGGGCGTCAGGATTTCAAGAAGATTTTCCCCCAGAATCTACGCGAAAATTTTTCAGAAAACCATTGAGTTTTCTAGAGCGGTCAGCTAAGTTTCTTGGCTGCTGGTCTCGGTCGGGGTCATCTTTCCTTTCTTCGAAGCACTATGGTGTCTTACGAGCACAACTTTGAATCTCTCCGAACAGATGAGATTCGGCGGCTAGTTGAGGTTCTGCCGCCTCCATTGAGCGGCAGTGCGCCCGTGTCCGCCCTCCTTTTCCAACCCACGAAAGAGGGAGGCCGTCTGGTCTACTTGGACAAAGACAAGAACATAAGACCCGACAATCCCATTCACATCGATCCCGGGCAGGTTTCGGAGAAGTTTTTTTTCCGTGTCGACGATCAGAGCCCCTGGACGACGGCCGCCGCAAGTACTGATCAGGCGGTTCTTGACGAGTATTGCGAGAAGAATGTTCCAGACATGCGAAGGAGACTCGCAAAGCAGGATGCGCTGAGGTATCCGTTAACACAATTCGATCAAAATGGCGTCGTAGTAGCGGGCACGCGGTACAAGATGCACTACATTGTCCCGCCGCCCGTCTATCACCACACTATTGAATGGTGGAAGCGGCTGCCGCGTCTTGGCCAAATTTATTCGCTTGATAACCAACTGGAGCACGAAAACTTGTTATTAATTTGCGGAATGTCAGTTGGAATCCGGGCGCTAGCGATCCGTTTGAATCTTCTCTTTCATCCCGCCAACAGTGTTACAAAGAGCGCCTTTCAAATAGCCGCTTCAGTAGCCTCTGATCGGCGGGTTGACCCAGATGAATTTCATTATCTCCTAGCGAATATGTTGATGGCTCATCATTGGTTTTATCCTTACGATCCGGTCGCATTGAAGTTATTCGCCCGGTTGGGCTCTGATCCGGACACGGTCCTTAATTTGCATGGTTGGCCAGCATCAGGCTTGAGCGTTGTTGATACAAACGCTTCACTGAATGTGCTCATTGAACAGTTAGCGCAGGATATATCATTTCTTATTTACGCGTGCACAATATGGAATGCGCCAGGCGACAACGGGAGGAAGGATTCTACCCAGTTATACGACGAACTCAAAGTGGCTCTACGGACAGTGTTGGCCGTGACCTGCGGGACACCTCGATATGCCACGGTGTCTGGAATTAATTTCGAGTATAAGGACTACTCCGCAGATTACATGTGTATTGCACCTCCGAAGGAACTTCA
>JANXPR010000092.1 GCA_025357215.1 Acidobacteriaceae bacterium
TATCAGGACTTGGTTGAATACCGTAGACAAGCTAAGGAAGCCGTGGAACGTCTCGGCCAACAGGTTGAGCGAATGGAAGTGTTTGGCGCCAGATCTGAGGAGCCGCAACAGGCGTGCTTGCGAGAAATCGAGAGCAGCGACATATTCGTCGGAATTTACGCTCACCGCTACGGGTACATCCCTCCTGGTTCTGAGATATCAATTACTGAATCCGAATTCCGACACGCAATGCATCTGAAGAAGCCAATTTTTTGCTTCGTTGTGGATGATAATCAGCCTTGGCTGCCCAACATGATCGAGGGCGAGCTGGGCCGGTCCAAACTTGCAGCTCTGAAAGCAGAGATAGGAACGGTCTTGGTTAGGGAGACTTTTAAGAGTCCCGAAGACCTCGCCATGAAGGTCGCCACGGCGATGGGCAGGTATTTAGCCACTTTGGACCCGCTTGTCAGGGATCTGAGAAGTTTGATGAACCGGAACCCCGATGCGCCAGAGCAGGACCGCCGGGCTATTGTTGACGCGCTGTCGTCGGCGGTTGATATTGCACGCGCCACCCTTGCGTATTTTGCGGACCAACGAACGTCCCTCCAAGGCAACCGGGAGAAGGAAAGGCAGCTATCGGAAGGATGGCAGAAGGCTGGCCTCAAGCTTGCTGCCCTTCCGCCGCCGGCATTTGAGCTTGCCGAAAGGTATTTCATAAAAGCCAATTATTGGGCTGATCCAGATTCGTGGACAGCGGAACGAATTGAAAAAGCAAGAATTGGACTTGATGAGCTTTCGGAGGAGTCGCGAGCGATCCTGTTGGCGATGCAGTCTGCGAACTTGAGTGCTGGAACTGATCGGGTCCGAGACAAACCCTGATCTAGCGGAAGATCCCCCAAGGCACTTTCGCTTTTTGGTTGACTATGGGGCCAATCTGTGCTACTCTAAGTTGTTTGTATACAGTAAGTTATGGAAATCTAGACAAGGCTTGAAGTTGGGATGGAAGTGCGCTTCGACGGGAACATCCCTTGGGATGCATCGCGTAAGTCTTTTAGATGTTGGGATGAAAGGGAGGGGTAGGCCAAGATCGGGAGATCGCCGGGATCGGGAGATCTGGTGATCGGAAGGGGAAAACCTACGAAACCCGCGCCAAACTGGGATGAGTCGCGTAAGTCCTTTAAACCTTGGGATGAAGGGGGAGGGGTGCAGGGCACAGATCGCCAGGATCGCAACGTGATCGCCGAGATCGCACGTGATCGGAAACTCAAAGCGGCTGTAAACGTAACTATGGGTGTGAGCGACGGATTAGCGGAAGTCGGCGCGGAATCCGGCATCATCCAATGTGCTACGCTTGAAACTGATTGTTAGTGTCTAAAAGGGATAAACATTGATCGGAAAAGCACTCGCCAAGGTATTTGGCACCCAGAACGAGCGTGATATCAAGCGGTTACGGCCGCAAGTGGATCAGATGAACTCACTTGAAGCCGCCACCAAGCAGCTCACGGACGAGCAGCTTCGCGCCAAGACCGAGGAGTTCCGCGCGCGCATTAAAGAACGCATCCAGCACGAAGAATCCGAGCTTGCGCGCCTTCAGGCCGAGATGCTGACCGCTCCCGCGCAGCAGCTTCGCGACGAGATGGAAGGCTTGACCAAGCGCCGCCTCGAGATTCGCAACGCCGCGCTCGACGAGCTTCTTCCGGAAGCTTTTGCCGTTTGCCGCGAGGCCGGCCGTCGCGTGCTCAACATGCGCCATTTTGACGTCCAGTTGATCGGCGGCATCACCCTGCATCAAGGCAAGATTTCTGAAATGAAAACCGGAGAAGGCAAAACGCTGGTCGCCACGCTGCCGGTTTATCTGAACGCCCTCTCCGGTGACGGCGTGCACGTGGTCACCGTGAACGACTACCTGGCCAAGCGCGACTCGGAATGGATGGGCAAGCTCTACCGTTTCCTCGGACTGAGCGTGGGCGTGATCGTCCATGATCTGGACGACGACGAGCGCCGTGAAGCGTACGCCGCCGACGTGACCTACGGCACCAACAACGAATTCGGTTTCGACTACCTGCGCGACAACATGAAGTTCGATCTCACCGAGTGTGTGCAGCGCGGCCACAACTACAGCATCGTGGACGAAGTCGATTCCATCCTGATTGATGAAGCCCGCACCCCGCTGATCATCTCCGGCGCCACCGACGAATCCACCGATAAATACGACCGCGCCGATCGCGTGGTCCCGCACTTGGAGCGCGGCGAGGAAATTGAAAAACCGCCGGGAGAGCCCAAGGAATACACCGGCGACTTCGTCATCGATGAGAAGCACAAGAATTGCACCATCACCGACCAGGGCTGGGAAAAAGTCGAGCGCATCCTCGGCATCGATAACATTGCCGATCCCGAAAACTGGGCGATGAAGCACCACGTGGAAACCGCGGTGAAAGCCCACGCGATGTACAAGAAGGATGTCGAGTACGTGGTGAAAGACGGCGAAGTCATCATTGTGGACGAGTTCACCGGCCGCCTGACGCCGGGCCGCCGCTGGTCAGACGGGTTGCACCAGGCCATTGAAGCCAAGGAAAAAGTAAAGATCGAGCGCGAGACGCAAACCCTGGCCACCATCACGTTCCAGAATTACTTCCGCATGTACAAAAAGCTGGCCGGCATGACCGGAACAGCCGAAACCGAAGCCGCGGAATTCGACAAGATTTACAAACTCCAGGTCACGGTGATTCCCACCAACCGTCCCATGTCGCGCATTGAAAATGCTGACGTGGTGTACCGCACCGAGAAAGAAAAGTACTTTGCCGCAGCCGACGAGATCCAGAACATCGCCAAGGAAGGGCGTCCGATTCTGGTGGGCACCACGTCCATTGAAAAGTCAGAGCGGCTTTCTGACTTGCTGAAGAAAAAACAGGTCAAGCACGTGGTGCTGAACGCCAAGTTTCACGAAAAAGAAGCAGAGATTGTTGCCCAGGCCGGACGCCTGGGTTCGGTGACCATTGCCACCAACATGGCTGGCCGCGGTACGGACATCCTGCTGGGCGGCAATGCGGAATTCATGGCCCGCCAGGAAATGGTAAAGAAGGGAATTGCCCAGCAACTGCGCGAAGCCGGCGGTGAAGTGGCGCTGGAAGGCGATACGTCGCAATCCATTGTTTTCTACTACAACGGGCTGGAATACAAATGTCCGTCCGATAAATGGAACGAAGCTTTCACGCGCTATAAGAAGGATACGGACGCTGATCACGAAAAAGTAGTCGGCGTGGGTGGCTTGCACATTCTGGGCACCGAACGCCACGAAGCTCGCCGCATTGACAACCAGTTGCGTGGGCGCGCCGGACGCCAGGGCGATCCTGGGTCTTCTCGCTTCTATCTTTCGCTGGAAGACGACCTGATGCGCATCTTCGCGCGCGCCTGGGTTTCCGGCTTGTTGCAGAGGCTGGGCATGGAAGAAGGCGTGCCGATCGAATCGCGCATGATTTCCAAGCGCATTGAGGCCGCGCAGAAAGCCGTGGAAGCGCAGAACTTTGAGTCGCGCAAACACCTGCTGGAATATGACGACGTGATGAACAAGCAGCGTGAAGCCGTCTACGGCCTGCGCCGCGAGTTGCTCTCCGGTATTGATCAGAAAGAGCTCATCCTGGACGACTACGTGGCCGGCATGGTGGGCGAAGCGCTGGACCGTTTTATCCCGCGCGACGTCCACGCCGAACAGTGGGACCTGGATGGCCTGCGTAAATTCACGCTCGATAATTTCGGTCTGGACCTGGGGAAATCCGGCGTCGATCCGGAAAAACTCAATCGCCAGGAACTGGGCGACGGGATCTTTGAAAAGCTGCAAGAGCTTTACGGCGGCAAGGAAAAACAGTTGGGCCCGGACCAGCTGCGCTACCACGAACGCATGATCATGCTCAGCGTGATCGATACGCAGTGGAAAGACCATCTGCTCAACATGGACCACCTGAAAGAAGGCATCGGACTGCGCGGCTATGCGCAGCACGATCCGCTGGTGGAATACAAACGCGAATCTTTCTCCATGTTTGAAAGCATGATGCAGCGCTTCCAGGAAGACACCGTGCGCTACCTGTTCCACATGCAGATTGTGGACGGCGGTTCGTCGCCACCAGCGCCGGCCGCAGCCTCTGAAGAAACCGACGCAGAAACCAACGGCGACCAGCCCAAACCTTCACGCAAACGGGCTTCAACTTCGGTCGACGATCTGGAAGCGCAGTTCAAACGTCGCAAACAAAAAGAGTTGGAGCAGGCGCGCATGGCGGGATCGAACGGCAACAGTGCGCCGCCGCAACAGGTGGTCCGCGGAGAAGCCAAAGTCGGCCGCAACGATCCTTGTCCGTGCGGTTCCGGCAAGAAATATAAGAAGTGCCACGGCGCGGAAAAAACAGTGTAGGTGAGCAGCTAATAGCTGCTGGCTACTGCAAAAGATTGTGGAGCGCAGGCGCCCTCGCCTGCGGACGTGGATATTGTCAATGGACGCAGTGCTCGCACAGCGAAAATTGTGTGGCACCGGCACTCCTGCCGGTGCGTTTTTTCCAAAACAGTAGAGTAGCGACAAACAAAAAGGGCGAACTCGTTTGAGTCCGCCCTTCTCGATTCTCTTTTCAACAAAATGCGGTGAGGCCGACTAGCGTGCCGAACCGCACTGCCTTCAGCGCCAAACCCTGCACCATGATCCAGCTTCTTAAGCGGCTTGGAGCGAAGCGACAGAAAGAAAAGCCTAGTGTCTGTCTCCGCCACCGCCGCCCGGTCCTCTTCCACCGCCTCCGCGTGGACCACCACGTCCACCACCGCCGCCGCGACCGCCGCGTCCACCACCACCGCCGCCGGGTCTGCGGCCACCGCCGCCACCACCCGGACGTCCTCCCCCACCTGGGCGGGGCGGACGATCAGGCCGGGGCACTGCGCCCACGGTTTCACGGTTGGCGTCTTCGCGATTGAAGTTCGGTTCGCCTTCTTCGGCTTCTTCAAAGTCGCCGCCACCTTCAAAGGTGATGGTTTCTTCGCCTTCAGCGCGAGGAGCGCGCGGAGCTGGTGCGGCATGTTCGCCGCCTTCGCTGCCATGTCCGCCTTCGCCGCCGTGGCCGCCTTCGCCACCCTCACCACCTTCGCCGCCGCCCATCTTGGCGCGTTGTTCGCGCAGGATGGCTTTGCGGCTCAGCTTGATGCGGTTGCCTTCAATGCCCAGGACTTTCACCAGGACCTGGTCGCCTTCTTTCAGTTCGTCTTCCACCGCGCGTACGCGATGTTCCGCGATCTCGCTGATGTGCAGCAGACCATCGGTTCCGGGGATGATTTCCACGAACGCGCCGAACTCCGCCAGCCGTACCACTTTGCCCAGGTACGTCTTGCCGACTTCCGGCACCGCCGTAAGATCGTTGATCATCTGTATGGCTTTCTGCGCGGACGGACCGTCGCTGGAAGCCACGTTGACCTTGCCGGTATCATCCACGTCAATCTTCACGCCGGTTTGATCAATGATGCTGCGGATCATCTTGCCGCCCGGTCCGATCAGATCGCGGATCTTGTCGGTAGGAATCTGCAGCGTATAGATGCGCGGAGCAAATGCGGAAATATCTTCGCGTCCGCCGGCGATGATGCCTTCCATCTTGTCCAGGATGTGTAGCCGTCCGCGCCGTGCTTGCTCCAACGCTTCGTGCATGATCTTGGACGTAATGCCCATCACCTTGATGTCCATCTGCAAAGCGGTAATGCCTTTGCGTGTGCCCGCAACTTTGAAGTCCATGTCACCGTAATGGTCTTCTGCTCCGGCAATGTCGGAGAGGATCGCGTAGGAGTCTGGTTCTTTCACCAAGCCCATCGCCACGCCGGCCACTGCGGAAGTCAGCGGTACGCCGGCATCCATCAGCGAGAGCGAAGCTCCGCACACCGTAGCCATTGACGACGAGCCGTTCGATTCCAGAATGTCTGAAACCACGCGCATCGCGTAAGGCCATTTGTCGTCGCCGGGCAGTACGGCCGTGATGGCGCGTTCCGCCAATGCTCCGTGACCAACTTCGCGACGGCCAACACCAGTCATGCGGCCAACTTCACCCACGGAAAATGGCGGGAAGTTGTAGTGCAGCATGAAGCGCTTCTTGGTTTCGCCTTCAAAGCGTTCAATGCGCTGCGCGTCGTCGGGCGTACCCAGCGTGGTCGTGACCAGCGCCTGGGTTTCACCGCGGGTAAACACGGCGGATCCGTGCGTGCGCGGCAGAACGCCAACTTCGATCCAGATATCGCGGATCTGATCAAACTCGCGGGCATCCGGACGGCGCCTCTTGTGCGTTACCTGATCGCGGAAAATCTTCTCGCGCAACGCTTCGTAGTAGTGTGAGAGCTTGCGCTTGGCGTCGTCATCGTCCGCCGGCAGCTCGGCTTTCAGCTTGTCCTTGATCTGTTTGACCAAGTCATAGCTTTCCAGCTTAGGATGTTTCTTGGTGTCCAGTGCGTCGGTCAGTTCGGCGCCAACTTTGGCCGTGAGTTGGTCGAAGTAAGCCTGATCGAACTCCGGCGGTTTCACTTCGCGTTTTTTCTTGCCGGCTTTGCTGGCCAGATCGCTGATGGCCGCGCAAATCTTTTTGACCTGCTCGTGGGCGAATTCAATCGCAGCCAGCACGCGCTCTTCAGAGATTTCCTTCGCGCCGGACTCCACCATCACAATGCCTTCAGCCGTGCCCACCACCATGATGTTCAACAGGCTTTCGGCCATTTCGGCGTAGGTGGGGTTCACCACCATCTGGTCATTCACAATGCCCACACGCACCGCGCCCACGGGGCCGTGGAACGGAATGTCAGACAGGGTAAGTGCGCACGAAGCGGCGTTGAGGGCCAGAACGTCAGGATCGTTTTCCGTGTCCGCCGAAAGCACCAGGGAAATCACCTGGGTTTCATTGCGGAAGCCTTCAGGGAATAGCGGACGGATGGGACGGTCAATCTGGCGGCAGGTAAGAATTTCGCGTTCGCTCGGACGGCCTTCGCGTTTGATAAATCCACCGGGGATGCGTCCGCCGGCGTAGGTGTATTCGCGATAGTCAACCGTGAGCGGGAAGAAGTCTATGCCTTCTCGGGGCTCTGGATTGCAGCACGCGGTGCCAATCACCACGTTATCGCCGCTGCGGACAATGGTTGAGCCTTGTGCCTGCTTGGCCAGATGTCCTGTTTCAAAACTGAGGGTCTTGCCGCCTGCAAGTTCAACAGTGGCTGTTTGTTTCATGAATTCCTCTTTTCCTGGAGGACCAGTAGGTTCTTGTGTGGGGCAGAGAGCTGGTCGGTACCTTGCGCTTGTGACCTGGATAAGACGTTGAACAACCGCTTGGACGTTGCCGCGCTGGCGAATTTGGTTGACGCCAGTATTGCCGCGGTTTTCTGATCACCGGATGATCTGATCAACAGATCACCCGATTCAGGGTGTGCACACGTGTCTTTAAATTGCGCACACGTGTCGTATCCGGGAAATTCCTGGGTAAATAACGTCCGGTCAATCGGTTATTTGCGGATTCCAAGTTTCTGGATAACGTCTTTATAGCGTTCGGTATCGTACTTCTTTAGATAGTCAAGCAAACGGCGGCGCTTGCTGACCATCATGAGCAGACCGCGCCGGGAGGCGTGGTCCTTCTTATGGGTCTTGAAGTGCTCTGTCAACTCACCAATCCGCTCGCTCAGGATGGCAATCTGCACTTCCGGGCTTCCGGTATCCGATTGATGCGTGCGGAAACGGGTGATGACGTCGGACTTTCGCTCTCTGGCTAACACTGAAGCTGGTGAACTCCTATCTCTAAATCTTGTCCCTTAAGTGACTTAAGCAGGATACCACGGCGTACGCAATGCTGGCAAACGGCTTTGTCCCCAGCAAAGCGAGGGGAAATCTTTGGTCCAACAAAGGCCTTTGGAGGCTTTTTCCTGATCCCAGGGATGACGGCGATCCCGCGCGATGCGGCGATTTCCCTTAAAGTTAAAGATGGAAAGATGGGTGGAGCGCAGGCGCCCTCGCCTGCGAACGTGGATCTTGTCAATGGACGCGAGGCTCGCACAGCGAAAATTGTGTGGCACCGGCACTCTTGCCGGTGTTTGGTTCTTTCTTTATCCCGAGCGGAGCGAGGGAATGCCATTGCCACCCCAAATCCAGGAAACTTGCTGCCGCTACTCTTTTGAGCTGACCAACGAAAGTGGCTCCGCCAAGACATTTCTATCGAGATTTGTCATTCCGAGCCTTTGGCGAGGAATCTGCTTTTCCCTATCCTAGCGATGACGGCGATTCCACGCGATGCGGCGATTTCCCTTAAAGAAAGATGGAAAGATGGGTGGAGCGCAGGTGCCCTCGCCTGCGAACGTGGATCTTGGCAATGGACGCGAGGGCTCGCACAGCGAAAATTGTGTGGCACCGGCACTCCTGCCGGTGTGTTTTTCCAACGGAACAACAAGATTCCTTTAGGTGGCGGTTTCCCGACAAGATTTGTCATTCCGAGCCTGTGGCGAGGAATCTGCTTTTCCGATCTCGGCGATTCTTCTAAAGCTTTCCGCTCCCTCCGCCGATGAGTCCTTGACGATTAATTTACACCTCGGAGGCTCAGTACAAATGTCTATTGGTTCCGTAGGTGGCGGATCAGATATAGCCGCACTGATCAGCCAAAGCGCGCAGGCGCCCGTCGGGCAGGCTGCCGCCATCAGTGTTCTAAAAACCGCGCTCTCCAGTGACGATTCCACCGCCGCATCGCTGGTTGCACAAATCAGCCAGGTAGGCAACTCCGGTGGAAGGCTCAACGTTTACGCGTAGACCTTTCAATCGGCAAAACTCAACTAATACAAAAAATGCGGCGGACTTTTCAGCCCGCCGCTTTCTTTTACGCAAACTTACCTTGGCATCACGGTGTAGTTTGCAGTGAAATATCATCCAAGACAAAAGACGTCTGCAACGTAAAGTCCTCCTGCCCTTTGAAGAATATCTGTATGGTCTTTCCGATGTACGCATTCAAGTTGAACGTTTGTTGCTTGTAGCCTGCTGCGGCATTCAAGTTCGAGAATGTTGCCAGCGTTTGCAGCACGGCCCCGGTACTGTCGCGTACCTGGACCGTTAGCGTATCGAAGACGGATGTCTTCGTTGTCTCCGCCGTATCGACATGCAGCCAGAACGTGAGCGTTGCCGACGTGGCGGTGGAAGGAATCGCCACTTGCTGCATTACCGTGTCGGTTGTTGTGCTGCCAAATCCATCGAGCCACGCATCAAAAATTCCGCCGTGCGGAGGTTCTGAAGCCGAGCTGTTGATGATCTCCAATGGTGTATGGGTTGACGTCAACACCCACGGCGATGGATTCGTCGCTCCGGCTTCAAATCCGGTGTTACCCAGCAGTTGGCTTGGCGTTGGAGTTGGCGTAGGTGTAGGAGTCGGAGTGGGAGTCGGAGTTGGTGTCGGTGTCGGCGTCTGTGTAGGCGTTGGCGTTGGAGTCGGCGTCGGAGTCGGCGGCGGTGGTGTTCCGCCTCCTACCGCACCGGCCAGAAAATTTGCCAGGCGTACTCCGGCGCGCGCTAGCTGTTGCCGGACGACTGGCTCGGCGTTGCTGATATATGTGGCGGACAAAGTTGTGGTACCGCTTGTCGGAATGCCGGCATAGGCAATCGTCCGTGCGAACGTATTCGATTGCAGAATCCAGGATTCCGTCGTGCCTGCGGGTTCAGCCTTGGCTGAAGCGATTTCCGCGCTCAGTAAAGTCGCCAAAGTCGCAGCGGTGGTATTGATGTCCTGGACCAGGTTGGCGTCCCATGAGTGATGCAGGCTGGTGGTGCCGCCATCGATGCGCACGTTCTCGGCGTTGCCGCCGGCGTCGGTACCGCGCGTGGCCGAGTGCAATGGCTGGTGCAGGTCGCCGATAAAGTGCACGATGAACGCCAGCGCTTGCAGCCGCAGGTTGGTCGGCTGCGTGGTGTCGGCAAAAATCGGTTCCCACTGGTTCAGCGCGCTGAGCACACAGTTGTTGACGCAGGCATTGAGCACGTCAGTGTGCGTTGGGTTGGTGATGGAAACGTCAATGTCGATGAAATGCCATCCGCTGGTGCCGGTCGGCGGATTCGGCGTGGTGAAAACCTGCACGCACGGCGCGCTCATGGCCGTGCCGCTGGATTGAAACGCGCGCAGTTCGTCCGGACAAGTGGAAATCTGCGCCAGCGTCAGGTTGCCAAGAATGGCCTGGACCGCCGGCATCTGTCCGTTTTGCGTGAGAATCTGCTGTGCAATGTCCGCTACCGTCTGGTGGCCTTCCGCGGACCAGCCAAACACTTGGGTGCTGCCGAACAGCACCAAGGCAAATACCAGCAATACGCTTACACTTGCTTTCTTCATCGTGCTTTGTCTCCTGGTGAACTTCTAGTCTTGTCAGGCCCAGCCGGCATTTTTTGGCGCGGCTCACCCTGACTCTTTACGATATGAAGTGTGCGTTAAAGGTCGTTCACCGCGACGATGAAAATCGTATGAATAACCCATTCGCAGTGCCAGAATGGAACAAGCAGGATTTTCGTTTCACTTGCGCCGAACGCTTCTTGTCTCGTGGCGTGAGCGTAATTGCCTTACTTTTAAGGATCAGGTAGTTTGGAGCAGTCTTTTTTGAGTTAGACAAGACTTTAGATAATTAGATAAGAAGACGATGAGGATTGGTATTCATGTTCTGTGCGAACTGCGGTGCAGCTTTATCCTCCGGTGAAATGTTTTGCTCGCGCTGCGGCGCGCGGCAGGCGCCCTGGCCACAGAATTTTCCTCCTAACATGGCCTATGTTCCGGTTGCCATGATTGCCGCACCGGTCACGGATTCCAGCGCCATCGTCAGCCTGGTTCTTGGAGTCCTGGCCATTTTCGGATTGCACATCCTTGCCGGCATTCCTGCCATTATTGTGGGTAATTCGGCCCTGAAAAGCATTCGCGCGAGCAATGGAAGAAGTACCGGAGAGGGACTGGCCAGGGCCGGCATCATTATGGGTTGGGTTAGCGTAGCGATTGTAGGTGTAGTGGTGCTTGTACTCATGGTGATTGGGTTGGGCGTTATGTTGAACCATTGACCTAGGTTGCTATTAGACAGGTTGATACACACATGATTGCTATTTGTCGTTGCTTCCATTAGTTTGTCTTCGCAAGGAATATCTTTTGTGCCGAGGTGACAATGTTCTGCTTCAAATGTGGCGCCAACATGCCAGACGGGGCAGCCGTCTGTCCGCAGTGCGGGGCCGCGGCGCAGGCAGCATCGCAAGTGCCGCCGCCGGCTGGAGTAACGCCTTCTGTGCAACCTGCTTCTGCTTGGTCGAATGCTCCGGCAATAAGCCCTGGACAGCCAGCGTCGCCGGCAACCTCGCAGTACAAACCTTATGCGCCACCACAGACTGACGGCAAGGCCACGGGCAGTTTGATCCTGGGAATTCTGTCTATGGTTTGTCTTGGAATTCTGGCCGGCATCCCGGCAATCATCCTCGGCCACATGTCGCGCAAAAGCATCCGCGAGAGCATGGGACGGTTGAAAGGTGAAGGCCAGGCCACGGCCGGCATGGTGATGGGTTACATCAGCGTGGCCTTGATTCCCGTGATTCTAATTATCGCCGCCATTGCCATCCCCAGCTTGCTGCGCTCGCGCATGGCCGCCAATGACGCAGCGGCGGCGTCAACTCTCCGGACCGTCAATACTTCGCAGGTTGCCTACCTGACCCAATATCCGCAGGCTGGCTATGCCCGCGACATGGCGAGCATGGGGCCTGGCTCGGTGGATTGCTCAATTGACGTCAATCATTCCTCTGATCACGCTTGTCTGCTGAGTGCGCCGATCGCGAGCGAACAATGCATTGCCACCAATTGGTGCGCCAATAAATACGGGTTCCAATTTGCGGTTACGGGAATTTGCGTGGAGAATCAACCCTGCTCCGATTACATAGCCACGGCGGTGCCGCTCCAAATGGGCGCCAGCGGGACCAGGAGTTTCTGTTCCACGTCTGACGGAGTGGTCCGATACAAACGCAGCGATCCTCCGGCGGCTCCAATTACCTCAGTGGAAGAATGCAACGCGTGGGCGCCGATCAGCTAACGCCACTTGCTTATTTTGTGCATGATCAATTGAGAAGGCTGCGTTCCGAATGCAGCCTTTTACTTTCGCGGCTAAGTTGCCTTCCATGAGCTGCCAGAAAAAATCGAACTATAGCTCAGCTTCCGCTCTAACCTATCAGCCACCTATATGGTTACAGCACGTTGGTACATGACCGCCAGCGTTCTTCTTTTCCAGAAACACTACAGAAAAATTAGTCGCCATGGCTTTGCCGGTCGCTATTTAGTCTTGGGCTCCTAGGGATACCAGCCGAGCAGTTTAGCTATGGAGGCACAAAGTAATGACGAAGTTGCCGTTTCGTTCTTCACTCGCACTGGCGGTCGTTTTTCTGGCCGTTCTCTTTACGCTTCTCCCCATGGCAGCACAAGCTGAGGACAACACCGTTACCTTCCTGCGCACGGACGAGCCGGGAAGATGGTTCAAGAACACGGCGGGGCCAATCGCCGGCACGCAGTCTCTGGCTGTGGCCGCGCCCGGAGTTCAAGTCCGCTTTCGCGACGGTAATTCCAACGCGATTCACACCGTAACCAGCCTGATCTTTCCCACCGGCGCCGCGGGCATGCCGTTTGATTCGGGTAGTTTGCGAACGGACGATCAAGCCCGGCTCACTTTGCGGACACCAGGGCTTTACGTCTTCACCTGCAAGATCCATCCTTATATGTTCGCCGCCGTCATCGTGGACAATCCGGCCACGGCCGGCCTGGACCTGGGTGAAAGCATCACCTTGGTGAACGGCGTCACCGTTCCCACCAGCAGTGATCTGGCAACGCGTCTGCTGCGTACGTTCTTTATCGCCACCAATCCCGCTAACTGGCAGGACCATAGCAAGGCCACTTGGCACATTACTTATCCGAACGTGAATGTTCGCATCACCGGCGGCGCCGTTGTGAATCTGCCGGCGGTACTTAATGCGCGCTATGGAAATGACCTTCCGATGGCTGCACCCTTCAATCCCACTACACCCGGTGTCGGAGAAGTCTGGGTGGACACGCAGTTTGAACTCACGCGCCATAAAGACAAGCCCGGAACCGCCACGGCCGTCGATGCCACTTCCTGGCTGCCGACGCGTAAAGTTGCTTTGCCGCAAATTGACATGAACAACCCGCACAACATGTGGACGGACAAAGACCAGACCGTGATCTATCAAACCCAGTGGTTTGATTTCCGCATGACTACCTTTAACCGGACGACCGGCCGCCTGGTGAATGACGTTCGCGTTGGCCCCGATCCCTCGCACGTCATGACCCGGACTGACACCGACCATCTCCACGTTGCGCTTGACGGCGAAGACAGCCCGTTTGCGGTGGTGCAACTCACGCCGCTAGTTCCCCGCATCGAACGCAGCATCAACATTGCACAAGGCCATCCGCACGCGCACTGGATGGGACATGACGGCCAGACCATGGTCACGCCCAACACCTTCACCGCGGACTCAACCATCTATGACTTCGCGACCGACTCAGTCAGCAACGTGGTGCGCGTTGGGAACTTGCCTATCGCCACTGGCATGATGCCGGACGACAGCAAGTATTACGTCGATAATTTCCTGGACTCCACCATCACCGTCATCGACACCAAGAGCGGCGTTGTTGCCAAAACGATCAATCTGATCGCCAACTATGATCCGGTCAGCGGAGCGATTACCGGTCCGGTGGGCGCGTTGCCGATTCAGACGCCGGTAAGCCCAGACGGCCGCGTCATGGTCACGGCCAACATTCTTACTGACACCATTACGCTCGTCGATACGCAGACGGACACGCTGGTGGCCATGTTGTTATGCGATGGTGGTTGCCACGGCGTGCAATGGGGAGCCAAGAAGGGCGGCGGTTATTACGCTTACGTGAGCACGCAATTCTCTAACACGCTGTTGGTGGTTGATCCGAACCCTGACGGTAGCGGAGACCTCACACACGCTCAGGTGGTCGGACGCATCTTGTTGAAGACCCTGCCCACCACGGCTACGGACGATCGGATTGTCGGCAATGACGGCATGGGCGGCCAAGGCGTCCTGCCGATTCCCAACGTCTACAACGGCTGGGTGCAGAATCTGCCTGCGGCTTTCAAGAATCAACTCACGCCGGCGCAGCAGAATCCTACGGTCGCTCCGGCGCCACCGCCGGTTACGCCGCCGCCGGCCGTCTAAGAAGTGTTCATCGAAAACTAGCGAAGAAACATTCGCAAAAAACAAAACAGCCGGTCCTAATTATGGGACCGGCTCATTTTTGTGATTGCGGTTCTGTTGCCGTGGTTTTCTTTGTTGGCGAAGCGCTCACCAGGGCTGAATGCCGATGGGCTGATTGCTGAGTGCTTACTTTACCGCCAGCAACTCAATATCAAAAATTAGCGTCGCATTCGGGGGGATCACATTGCCTGAGCCCTTGGCCCCGTATGCCGCGGATGGTGGAATCTTCAACTGGCGCTTTCCGCCGACTTTCATGCCCACCACGCCCTCGTTCCACCCTTGGATTATGCCGGGTCTGCCTACAGAGAAATCCAGGGGTTCGTCGTCATCGTATGAACTGTCAAATTTCTTACCGCTGGTGAGCCAGCCGGTGTAATGCACAGTGGCGGTTTTACCGGTTTCGGCCACTGCGCCAGTGCCCACTTTAATGTCCCAGTATTCCACGCCCGAAGCGGTGGTCTTTGCCGGGCCGGAAACTTTGGATGGTACGGGGTCCTTTTCCGGCGCTTTCTTGGTTTGCGCGAACAAAAGGGCCGCGCCGGAGAGCACGAGCAGAGCAATGGCGTATCGAGTCATGAAAATCTCCTGTTCAATTTGGGAAAGGCGAGGTTTTTCGCATTATACCGCCTGCATCGCAGGCAGATCATCCGTCTCGGCGCCGCAAAGGCGGACTGCATTCCATCCACTCTGAGCCGGCGCCCACCTCACTGTGAGCGCAAAGCTTCCACCGCGTTTACCTTGGCGGCGCGGGCCGCCGGAAGGGCCGATGCAATCACCGCGGCAGCAAAGATTGCAGCCGCCGACAAAAGCAACGGCAGGAATCCCGGTAACTGCACATCCGCAAAATATTTTCCGATGACGCGCGCGCAGACAAACCCAACCAGGACGCCCGCGGCGATGCCCAGGCTTGCTATCACCGCCCCTTCCTTGAGGACCTTGGCAAGAATACTTTTTGGCTGTGCGCCCAGGGCCATACGGATCCCAAACTCCCGCGTACGTCCGCTCACGGAAAAAGCCAGTACGCCCGCCACGCCGACAACGGAAATCAGCACCGCCAGAGTGGCGAATCCGCCAAAGACAATGGCGTTGAGCCGGTCAGGAGCCAGAACTTCGCCGCGCACGTCTTCCAGAGTGCTGGCCCGCTCCACCGGTTGGTCGCCCGCCATGTTGTGGATGGTGCGAGTGATCGCTGGAACCAGTGCATAGGGATCATTCTGTGCGCGTACGAACAGGCGGCCGCTCCATCCTTCCTGGTCAGTCGGCTGATAAATCGTCATGGCCGGCATGGGTATGATGTTTTGATCGTCGATGTCCGGTACCACGCCCACTATCCGTCTTGGTTCGGTGCTGATCCCGATGAACTTCATCACTCCGTCGGTCCACTGCATATGGCGGTTCACCGCGTCCCGGCCGGGGAACAAGTTGCGGGCGAGACTTTGACTGATGATCACCACGCGCTCGGCGCCGTCGCGATCACTGTCACGGAAATCGCGGCCTTCCACAATAGGGATTCCCAAGGTCTCGAAAAACCCAGGTGAAACGGACCGGAACCGTCCCCGTGGATCATCGCTATTCTCGCGTCTGGCGCCTTCCACTGAGAAAGTGAAGCTGATGTTCAAGGCCTGGCCGTCGCGCCAGGGAACGCTGAAGCTGGAGGCCACATGGCTCACTCCCGGCAAGGTGCTGATTCGCCGTTGTACTTCGCGATAGAATTCGTGCACTTGCTCCGGCGTGCGTCCTTCAGCCATGACCGGCAAGTTCACCGCCAGCACGTGCGCTGTTTCAAACGGTGGCTGCGTGTTTTCCATGACCCACAGGGTCCTCATCAGCGCGCCGGCTCCGGCCAACAACAGGAAGGATGCGGTGATTTGTGTGACGGCGAAAATCCCCAGCCGCCGCTTGCTGCCTCCGCACACCCGGACCCCGCTGCTGGCGAGTCCGAATCCTCGTGATGAATCCGGGGAAGGCAGCCGGGGAACAAATGCCAGGAAAACGGCGGCGGCCAGCGCCAGACTGACGCCAATCCAAACAAGGCTGAAATCAAGTGTCAGGTCGAGCGCGCGTACCGAGAAGCGCGAAGCATAACGGGCCAGCACATTGACCATCGGGGCCGCAATGGCCAGGCCCGCAAGCGCGCCACTGCCG
>JANXPR010000193.1 GCA_025357215.1 Acidobacteriaceae bacterium
CTGAGCCCTTGTCTTCAGGTGCCCGCTGCTTGCGGATTGTCGAGCGCGGTTAGTCAACCGATTTCTCCGCTGCAATCGCTTTCTCTTGGGCTGCCGCAGTTCTATCAGCAAGGTTTTGGCAACCCGACCTACAACTATCCGCGTCCCCTCACTTCCGGGTACGCGCAGGACCAATGGTCGATCAAATCGAACCTGCAGTTGACCTTCGGCGTCCGCTATGAACTGGACTCGCAATACGGCGCTCTGGTGACGGACAAGAACAACTTCGCTCCGCGGGCATCGTTTACCTGGGACCCATTCAAGGACAAGAAGACGGTCGTCCGCGGCGGTTACGGACTGTTCTATTCACCCATCTACGGACAAATTGCTGACGTAGTCCAGACCCTGGGATTGGTGAACGGCAACCGCCAGATTGCGCAGATCTTCGTGCCGCTCACCGCCTCGCCAGTGAGTTCCGCGGCAATCTTTCAGACCCTGTTCGCTCAGGGTAAAGTCCAGTGCGTCACGCCCGCTCCGGGCAACGCCGCTTGCATTACGCCGGCGGATCTGACGCAGTTCGGCATCAACATAACCCACACCGGCGCTGTGCCGCCGCTCACCGTTTTGTTTAGTGGCCAGCCTGACTATAAGAACCCTTATTCGCAGCAAGCTGAATTTGGGATTGAACACCAGGTGGGACGCGACTGGTCGGTTTCTGCCAGCGGCATCTACGTCCACACCATCGGACTGCCGGTGGCCATTGATCAGAATGCCCTTCCGGCCCCGGTTTCCACGGTCACCTTGTCCAACGGCAAGCAGATCAACATTCGGAACTGGAATTCCAGCACCACGGCTCCGAATCCGATTGGCCCGGTCCCGTGTGCCGGCGCCGCCATCTTGACTTGCTTTGCCAACCCGCTGCGGCTCCAGGACAACGTCTATTCATCCAAAGCCGCGGCTTTGTATGAGGGCGTGATTCTGGAAGTGAAGAAGCGCGTTTCCCACCACATTGGTCTGCAGGGCAGCTATACGTTCAGCAAGGCTTTTGACACGGCCACGGACTTTAACAGCGACTACGGTCCAGCCGACCAGACCAATCTTGCTGGCGAACGTTCCTTGTCAGACTTCGATCAGCGGCACAAACTGGTCGTCTTTGCCCTTATCGATACCGGTCGCGGCGAAGAAGGCTTCCGCAAGCTGACATCTGGGTTCGAGTTCGCTCCCATTGTCCGCTACAACAGCGGCCATCCTTTTAACTTGCTTGCGGGAACAGACGTGAATGGTGACCGCCATTCCACCAACGACCGTCCCATCGGCGCGGCCCGTAACACCGGGCTGGGTCCGGATTTCATCTCCATTGACGCCCGCTTGACCCGGTCCTTCAAGATGGGTGAACGCGGCAAGTTTATTTTCATGGCTGAAGGCTTTAACCTGACGAATCGCACGAACTTTGCAACGGTAAATAACGTGGTTGGTCCCCGCCCTGATCTTACGTTCCCGGGCTTTACCAACTTCAACTTTACCGGCGACCAGCTGGGCTTTACCTCGGCCTTCCCATCGCGGCAATTCCAGATCGGTTTGCGCGCTACGTTCTAAAAAAACGCGCGAAACTTTACGCGGCGGAGTGGTTTTCCACTCCGTCGCTTTTTTGTTTGCGCTACAATGTCCGGTCGCTGAAGCGGGCGTTTTGTAACGTTGCAGCGAACCCAAGTCGCGCTCATGGCTTCAGCATCCTCTCAATCAGCCTACATTCTCGGCGCGCAAGCGGTGGTTGAAGCGCTGTTGCGCTCGGGTGTCCATGCCGGCTTTGGTATTCCCAGCATCCATAACATTGCAATCTACGAATGCCTGCGGCAGACTCCACGGTTTAGCCATTTTGTCGTCCGGCACGAGCAAGCGGCCGGCTATGCGGCGGACGCGTTTGCGCGTTACAGCGGCAAGCCCGCGGCCATTTTTGCTTCCACCGGACCAGGAAATCTCTTTACCCTGGTGCCGCTCCTGGAGAGCCTGCAAAGCGGCGTTCCGGTGCTGCTGATCGGCACCAATATTGCTTCAGCCTTGCAGAGTGGTCACGGTGGCGCGTTACACGAGACCCCGCAACAGTTCGATATCATTCGTCCCCTAACGCGTTTTGCACGGCGCTTGATCTCGCCGGACGAGATTCCGGCGGCCATTGCCGGCGCGGCTGCGGTTCTGAATGGTCCCAATCCGGGGCCGGCATTCATTGAGATTCCACATGATTTCTTGTATGCGCCGTTGACGTGGGCTTCCATTGCGGTTAGTAAAAATCCTGCCGCGGTGGCGTCCGTCGCGTCACTGTCGCCCGAGAGTCTGGCTTCCGCGGCACGCATACTGGGACAAAGCAAGCGACCGGTGGTGGTTCTAGGGTCTGGATTGGGTGAAGGTCGCGAAGCCGCGCTTAAGGTAGCAGAAGCGTTGCAAGCGCCGGTTTTGACTACGACCAGCGGCAAAGGGATGATCGCCGACGACCATCCACTTTGTGTGGGCAGCATCTCTCGTCTGGGGACCGTGCAGGATTTGCTCGAACAGGCCGACCTGTTGATCACTATTGGCGCCAAGCTGACGGAGTTTGATACCGGCCGCTATCTTCTGAAACTGCCTGCGCAGCATTTGCAGATTGTCAGCGACGCCAATTATCCCGGAGATCGTTTCCCGGCGACACTGCAGTTAGCTGGTGGCGTCTCCGCGCTTTGCAGCGAATTAGCCAAGGGTGTGAAAAGCCGATCCTCTTGGTTTGACGTGGCAGCGTTTCGCGGCCAGGAACAACAGCGTTTGCAGTCCTTGAAGTCTGACGCGTTTACCGCGTTAGGGCTGCTACGCGGCGCGCTACATCGCGAAGACGTAGTCGTGAACGACCAATCGATCCTTAATTACTGGGCATCAGCGTTCTTTCCGGTGATGGAGCGGAGCACGTTTTTGTATCCGTCAGGCTCAGGGACGCTGGGTTATGCGTTGCCTGCGGCCGTTGGCGTTGCTTGCGCGATGCAGCTGTCAGGAATGAATCTCGTAGGAAAGCAGTCGCGCATTGTCTGCATCGCCGGCGATGGCGGCTTCCAATACACTCTGCACGAGCTGGCAACGCTGGTCCAACACAATTTGCCGGTAAAAATCCTGTTGGTGAATGACGAGTCGTATGGAGTGATCGGTTTTCTCCAACGTTCATATTTCGGCCAGACGCATGAAGTCGCGCTCAAGAATCCTGATTTCTGCAAACTTGCCGAGTCGTATGGCGTCCGCGCGCAACGCGTGAACAGCGTGGCCGAGTTGGAGAAGCATATGCCCGAGTGGCTCGACCATCCGGGTCCCGGACTTTTGGAGTGGCGGACAACGTTGCAAGCGCCGTGGGAAGTGGGAGCGATACCGCGTCCCACGAACATGCCGCAAATGTCGCCAAAGTAGCACAAGAAGTGAAGCAAGATAATGGAGAAAAGCATGACATCTTCCGCCGGAACGTCTCAAAGCGGCAACCGCAATGTGAAACAGTTGTTTGACCTTTCTGGTCGCGTCGCGGTAATCACCGGCGGGTCAATCGGTCTGGGCCGCCAGATGGCGGAAGGCCTGGCCGAAATGGGCGCCAACCTCGTCCTGTGCGCGCGTAAGAAAGAGCGCTGTGAAGAAGCCGCTCACGAGCTGGCCAAGCTCGGAGTAAAGACCCTGGCCCTGGGTTGCGACGTGAAAGATCCGGAAAGCGTGAAACAGTTGATTGACTCATCCGTCGCCCAGTTCGGACGCATTGATATTCTCATCAACAATGCCGGAATTTCGTGGGGAGCGCCCGTGGAGACCATGACTCTGGCCGACTGGAACAAAGTTCTGGAAACAAATCTTACCGGGACGTTTCTCTGTTCGCAGGCTGCTGGTAAAGTAATGACCGGGCAAGGCAGCGGCAAGATCATCAATGTGGCGTCCGTGGCCGGCATCAGCGGAGCGCCGACGGAAGCGGTGCAGGCCATTGGCTACCATGCCAGCAAGGGCGGCGTGATCTCCTTTACCAAGGACCTGGCGTGCAAATGGGCGCGGCACAACATCCAGGTGAATGCGCTGGCGCCGGGATGGTTTCCCACGCACATGTCGGACCGCCTGCTGGAAATGAAGAAAGACTATTTGCTGGAGCATATCCCGTTGCGCCGCTTTGGCACCGACTATGATTTGAAAGGCGCGGCCGTATTCCTGGCCTCTGACGCTTCAGCTTATGTCACCGGACATGTGCTGGTGGTGGATGGAGGACAGACAGCTTGGTAGCTTTGAGGGTCTCATGATTATTCCTTTAACGCCGATACGCTTTTTGCGTTACGCGAGCCAGCAATATCCCAACAAGGTCGCGTTGATCTGTGGGGAAGATCGCTTCACCTACTCGCAGTTTGCCGCGCGGGCCGCCCATCTGGCCGGTGCGCTGCTTGCTGCCGGCGTGGAGCCAGGAGACCGCGTGGCCTACATGAGCGGGAACTGCCATCGTCTACTCGAAGCTTATTACGGCGTGGTGGAAGCCGGCGCCGTGCTGCTGCCGTTGAACATCCGCCTGGCGCCGATGGAACTGGCTTACATCTTGAATGACGCGGAAGCCAAAATCGTTTTCTTTGAAGAACAGTTTGCGCCATTGGTGGAAGCGTTCCGCAAGGATCTCACCACCGTGAAGTCATTCATCATGCTGGACGCGCCAGCAAGTTCGGTAAGCTGGGCGGCGAAACAAAATTACGAAGAGATGCTGGCCGCAGCCCAGCCGCACCACGCCGACGTGATGAAGATCGACGAGAACTCGCTGGCCGAGCTTTTCTACACCAGCGGCACCAGCGCCAATCCTAAAGGCGTGATGCTTACGCATCGCAACATCTATCTGCACGCCATGAACGTTGGCCTGACGTTTAACACTGGAAGCAAATCGATTGAACTACACACGATTCCTTTGTTCCATGCGAATGGCTGGGGCGTGGCGCACTCACTTACCTTCGTTGCGGGCACGCATGTGATGATCCGCAAGTTCGATCCGCCGGAGGTCTTCCGCCTGATCCAAAAGGAAAAGGCAGAAGCTTGCAGCCTGGTTCCGACGATGGCCACCGCACTGGTCAATTGTCCAGACCGCGCGAAATACGACCTGAGCAGCCTGAAGCGAATCACGCTGGGCGGAGCCGCGGCGTCACCCACGCTGGTTCGCGAGATGGAAGCGGCGTTTGGTTGTCCGTGTTTCTCGGGCTACGGACTTACGGAGACGGCTCCGGTCTTGACTACGGCGCAGATGAAAGAAGGCATGAACTGGGAAGGCGAGCAGCGTCATCAAGGGCAGGCCAGCACAGGCTACGCGATCCCGGGCGTGGAGATCGGCATTGTGGATGCCGACGACAACCCGCTTCCACACGATGGAAAAAGCATTGGCGAAATCGTTGCCCGCAGTGACGGTGTGATGGCCGGCTACTGGAAACAGCCGGAAGCCACGGCTCAGGTCATGCGCGGCGGATGGTTCCACACCGGCGACATGGCTACCATTGACGAAAACGGTTACGTGCTGATCGTCGATCGCAAGAAGGACATCATCGTGAGCGGCGGCGAGAATATTTCGTCACTGGAAGTAGAGAAAGCCATGTGCGCGCACCCGGCGGTCTATGAGGTCGCGGTGATTCCCGTGCCTGATCCGCGCTGGGGAGAAATTCCCAAAGCTCTAGTCGCGCTCAAGCCCGGCGCCAGCGCCACCGCCGACGAACTCCTGGAATTTTGCCGCGGAAGACTGGCCCACTACAAGTGTCCGCGGTCTGTCGAATTCGTGGATGCCTTGCCGAAGACCGGTACCGGCAAGATCCTGAAGAAAGAATTGCGCAAGAAATACTGGTCGGGAACGGACAGCATACGGCCAGAGATGGCCACGAAAAAGTGAGTTGCTCACCACGGAGGCACGGAAACACGGAGAAAAGCAGAACGGGTATCAAGTAATGCTGGGAATAGCGGCGTCGCTTGGCCATCTTGCAAAGTCGCCTGCGGCAATTATTGTGACTGGCAGTTCTCCGTGCCTAGGTGTCTCCGTGGTGAAAAAGATTTAAAAGGATAAAAATGACCAAACTTCTTGAAGGTAAAGTAGCCATCGTAACCGGCGCGGCCCGCGGCATTGGCCAGGCGACGGCGGAATTATTTGCGGCGCACGGCGCTCGCGTGCTCATGTCAGACATTGACCCTGGCCCGCTGAATGAAGCCGTGGCGGCCATCCAGAAATCCGGCGGACAAGTTGCCGCGTTTGCCGGCGACGTTACCGACAAACAGTTTCCGGACAACTTGATCAAAGCCACGCTGGAGAAATTCGGCGGGCTCGACATCATCGTGAACAACGCCGGTTATACATGGGACGGTGTGGTCCACAAAATGACGGACGAGCAGTGGCAGGCGATCATCGACTGCCACCTGACGGCGCCGTTCCGCATCATTCGCGCCGCATCTACTTTCATCCGCGAGACAGCGAAAAAGGAACAGGCGGAAAAGGGCCGCGCCAATCCGCGCAAGATCATCAACATCAGTTCCACGTCCGGCACGCGCGGCAATCCCGGGCAGGCTAACTACGCGGCGGGCAAGTCCGGCGTGATTGGCTTGGCGAAAACCATCGCCAAAGAATGGGGCATGTTCAATGTCCAGGCCAACGCCGTGGCTTTTGGCTGGGTAGATACGCGCCTGACGCACGCCAAGGAAGATCAAGTGAAGATCAAGCGCGGCGAAGTTGAGATCGAATTGGGCATTCCCGCCGAACGCCTGGGCATGATGGGGAAATTCATTCCCCTGGGACGCGCAGGCACGCCGCAGGAAGCCGCTGGAGCCGTGCTGTTCTTTGCGTCACCGTTGTCTGATTACGTTTCCGGACAAGTGCTGGAAATTGCCGGCGGACTGTAACCTCAAGGAGAACCGATGCCCAAGCGCGAATTTGAATCGCTCGACTCATTGAAGGAAGAAGTCGGCAAGGAAGTGGCCGTGACAGACTGGTTCACCATGACCCAAGACCGCATACAAGCCTTTGCCGATGCCACGCTCGACCACCAGTGGATCCACGTAGACGTGGAACGAGCCAAACGCGAGTCGCCGTTCAAGGCTCCCATTGCGCACGGGTTCCTCACGCTGTCGATGCTGGCGCACCTGATGCAGGGAGCGGTGGGCATCAAGTCCGGGATACGCATGGGCGTGAACTACGGGATGAACAAAGTTCGTTTTGTCTCGCCGGTGCGCGTCGATTCGAAGATTCGCGGGCGCTTTACGCTGCAAGGTCTGAAAGAAATCGAGCCGAATGGCGTGGAAGCCACATACAACGCGACCATTGAATGCGAAGGCGCTGAGAAGCCTGCATGCGTGGCCGAATGGCTGGTGCAGTATTACCGGTAGAAAGTGATCCGCTAGATACGGTTCTTACCGGCCGCGCCTGCTGCTACCCGCAACAGCATCTTGGTGACTTCGCCCAACGACGCGAAGCGCTGGTCTTTGGTCAGACCTTGATGATAGCGGTAATAAATCTGTTGGATGATCACCGCCAACTTGAATAGCGCAAACACATAATAGAAGACGATGTGTGACACGTCGCGTCCTGTCCTGGTCGCGTAACGGTCCAGAAGTTGGGCGCGTGTGAGGCTGCCGGGCAGGCTGGTTGGTCCCCAACGGACCATCTGCACTTCCATGGGATCGTCAGCGTTCACCCAATAGGCCAGCGCGGTGCCTAAGTCGGTGAGCGGATCGCCCAGAGTACACATTTCCCAATCGAGCACGGCGGCGATGCGGGTGATGTCTTCCGCGCCGAGCACGATGTTGTCATACTTATAGTCATTGTGGACGAGCGTGGCCCCGCTCTGCGTGGGCATGTTTTGATTGAGCCAGGCGGAGAGCAGCTCGACCTCCGGCAATTCTTCCGTCTTCGATCCGTGGTAGCGTTCGATCCATCCTTTGACCTGGCGTTGCAGGTAGCCTTCAGGTTTGCCGAGGTCGGCAAGGCCGAGCGCGGTGTAGTCCAAAGTGTGGAGTGCCGCCAGATTGTCGATGAAAGCTTTACTGAGTCGTCCCGCAATTTCTGGCGGAAAGTGCAATCCGGCAGGCAGGTTGCGCCGCAGAATCACGCCGCGTACGCGTTCCATCATGTAAAAAGGCGCGCCCAGAATGGATTCGTCCGTGCAGTAGAGAACAGGCGTGGGACAAGGGAACGCCCCGTGCAGTTTCGACAGCACGTGATACTCGCGTCCCATATCGTGCGCGGACTTTACTTTGCTGCCGAACGGCGGCCGCCGCAGCACCATTTCCTTTTCGCCAAGATGGACGGAGTACGTGAGATTGGAGTGTCCGCTGGGGAACTGGCGCACATGGAGCAGGCCGTGTTCGAGCGGGAAGTGCGCGCGGAGATACGGGTCCAGCCGGGCGAGGTCGAGTTCCTCGCCGTTGCGAACGTCCTGGGTGTGGTCCTGAAAGTCGCCGTGGCCGTGCATTCTACGTGGCCACCTGCACGCCGTATTTCTTGAGCGCCTGGCGGGCGACCACCATTTTGTGGACTTCGTCCGGACCATCGTAAATACGCGCGCCACGCTCGGCAGCGTAGAAGGCGGCGAGCGGCGTTTCCGTGGTCAAGCCCATGCCGCCGTGAGTCTGGATGGCGTGATCGAGGACGTCGAGCAGAACGCCGGCAACGAAGAACTTGATGCAAGAGATTTCCACCCGCGCTTCACGCTGACCCAACTCCTGGATCTTCCAAGCCGCTTCCAACACCATGAGGCGCGCGGCGTTAATCTGGGCGCGGCTTTCGGCGATCCACATCTGTATGATCTGGCGCGTGCCCAGCACCTTGCCCGGAGCCAGTTCGCGTTCGGCGGCGCGTTTGCACATCAAGTGGAACGCGCGTTCGCAGATTCCCAGCCAGCGCATGCAGTGGTGAATGCGTCCGGCGCCCAGGCGTTCCTGCGCAATGGCGAAGCCTGCGCCTTCTTTGCCCAGCAAATTGCTTTGCGGCACGCGGCAATTGTCAAAACGGAGTTCAGCATGGCTGTGATGATCTTCGCCCACATGGCCCATCACGCTCAGGTTCTTGATGAACTTGAAGCCCGGCGTATTCACGGGCACCAGAATCTGGCTGGCGCGCTCGTGCGGAGGACCGTCAGGATTGGTCACGGCCATCACCACCGCGAAAGTCGCGCCGTCCGCGGACGAAGCAAACCACTTGTGGCCGTTGATCACGTAATCCTTGCCGTCTTTCTTGGCTTGCGTGCTGAGCCACGTTGGATTCGACCCGGCATGTTCCGGCTCAGTCATGGCAAAGCAGCTGCGGATGTCGCCGCGCAGCAGCGGTTCCAGAAACGTCTTCTTCTGTTCGGGCGTGCCGTGTTCGATGAGGATTTCCATGTTGCCCGCGTCGGGCGCCTGGCAGTTGAAAACGTAATGGCCTAGCAGGCTTTGCCCCAGAACGGCGCTGACCATGCCGTGTTCCATCATGGTCAAGCCCAGGCCGCCGTATTCTTTGGGAATCTGCGGAGCCCACAGGCCTGCGTCCTTTACTTTTTGGCGCGCGGCTTTCAGTTTGGGTAGCGTGGCGCGGTAGCCGTTCTCTCCCACTTCGCGTTCCAGAGGATAGATTTCTTTTTCAAGAATTTGTTGGATGTCCGCGAGCAGCTTTTGCATTTTCGGCGTGATGGCAAAATCCATAATGAAGCCTCCCGTTTACCGTTGCGTAATAAATTCTGGATCGGTCAGGTGGGGGATTGCGTTGAACGAACTTAGAGTAAACCGTTCGCCGGAGAAGAGAAAGTCACTGTACGCGCAGTTGCGGACCATCCACGCGGTCTTGAGCGTATTCGGCGTGGAAAGGTCAAGCGCGTGTTGCATGGCCACGGCCACGGGTCCTCCGGAGGTGAAGATCGCGATGTGCTTGCCGCTCGAACCGTTTCCAGTAAGGTCGCGAAGCGCCCCGCGAATGCGCTGAACGAAATCATTCCATGGCTCCACGCCGGGGACGACCAATTCGCCTGCGGCCCAGCGTCCGACGACAACTTCAAACAGGCGCTGAAAGGTTTTGAACTGCGCAGGACGCGTAGCGGCGGCCTGAAAGTCAGCGTACATCTTGCGGATGCGTTCGTCGGTTGCGAGCAGACCGGGAAGCGCCTGTTCGATGACCAATTCGGCATGGAACTCGTCGAATTCCTTAAGCAGTTGCGGTTCGGGCCAGGAGATTCCGGCGCGCTGGTAGGCCTCGCCGGTAATGCGAGCGGTTTCGCGCTGGCGAACCTTGGGGCCGGTGTAGACGCGGTCAAAAACGACTTTATGGCTGGCCCAGTATGCACCCAGAAATCGGCCTTGCTCTTCGCCCTTGGCGGAAAGCTGATCGTAATTCTTTTCAAGAAATGATGCCTGGCCGTGCCGCACAAGAACAAGATGACTCATGAAAGGTGGTCGCCGCTCCAAGAATGTACGCGATTAAGCGAACCGTGGAGAATAGCACGTCGAGTTGCCCGGATGCGAGTCCGGTTGACGCGGAACGTGAGTCCAGAGCAGATTGTACGCCGGTCCGGGCGTGACGGATCACGCTGATCGTGTGATCGGTGGCCAAGAGCATGAAGCCCAAAATGCTCAGGGCTTCTTTTCAGATGGCGTACCGGTAGTGGCCACCGAAGGCGGAGGCACGGTGACCGCGGCGTTGGCCGTGCCGATCAACCCTGTGCGGTTGTCGCGGACGCCAAGACGCAGGGTGTATTCACCGGGCTGGAGATCGAGCGTCTGGCTGCACGGAAAGAATTTCTGCATGACCATCTGGTACTGTTCCGGTTTAAGAGCAGCGTTGAAGGTATTGCCCTGGAGGCGCTGAGGTTCTCCTTTTTTGGTGAAGACCCGCACCGCGCAGTCGATGCTGGCGTGCTGAAGTCCGTCTGGAGACAAGTCAAAGGTGATGGTGTGAGGGTCGATACCAAAATTGAGGTGGGCCTTAGGATCGGCGGTGGAAGGGGGCACCACTACCGCTTGAAATTGGAGCGCTGAGAAAACGGGCGAGTCCGCGTTCAGGGCCTGGCCGAAATCCACGGCGCGCTGCGTATCCGTAAGACGCGAGTAACCCAGCGGATCTGAAGCGTAATAACCCTGGCGGAACCGCAGCTTGATGCCGGGGCGGTTCACCTTGACGGCTATACGGCGGTACTTGCCGTCCCATATCTTGTTTTCTGGATAGTAGCCCAGCGTGTAGTAGACGCTGCCATCGCGCATGCCTTCGCGGATGACGCCGCTGATATCGTTCGTGTTGTAGAAAGCGCGTCCGCCAGTGGAATCAGCCAGAGTGTTCATGGTGCTGTGGGAATCGAGCGAGTCGGTGACAGAGCGGTTGATCTCGCTGGCGGTCTGTGAGCGGCCTCCGGCGCCGCGGCCGGTGGAGCTGCGGCCAAGATAGTTGCCCTGTGAATCTGTGTTGCTGAGCGAGCTATACGGATCGCTGCTGCCGACGGTGCGCGCATCGACGGGATAGACCGCGATGTGGCTATTCGCCAGCGCATCGGTGACGCGCTGGATTTCAGCCGAGTAGTCATGCTCCCAACCACGCATTTGCAGGGCGGTGTTTGAATTGTCTGCCGCGACCTGCGCGGGATAGAGATACGAGGGGAAAGCATCGGAAATCCAGATCAGGTTCTTGCGGCCGGGAAGTCCTGAAAGATGGCGCGCAAGACCTTTCAGGCTGGAAAGCGTCAACTGGATGCGATAGTCGGTCTGGTAAGCCGTGGTATCGAGTTGGAAGGCGCGGGTCTGCTGCAACATGCTCTGCAGGCCCAGTTCATTCATGGCGCTGGCTGTGGCCGCGTCAAGAAAGGGTTCTGACTGCGTCGAGGCGTCGATTGCCGGAGCGTTCTTGCTCTTGATTCCATGCACGGCCTGCTTGAGTAAGGATGGATCCGTGGTGAAATCCTGCAGCAAGCGAAGGCGCGTCCCGAGCGCGTAGATCGCCACAGGGTCTCCCGCGGGGAGCTTCTCCAGCATCTTCAGCATTTCAATCTTGGCATAAATCAGGTCTTTGGCATTCGTGTTCAGACCATCGAGCAGGATAACATTCAACGGACCATTGGACTTGTAAGCAGGCGCGTTGGTGATACGGCTGGCAGACGCCGGTGGCTTGGCAGGCTCGGGCACCAGCTGGGATGAGTCCTGGAAACTGAACACGCGGACCTTCTGAGGCTGCGTTTCTTCGGCCACGGTAAAGTCGGCTTCGGTGAGGTCTTTCACCGGTTGTCCTTTGTGGTCCGTAGCAACTACGTCAAGAACGATCAGTCGCGTGGTCACACGCA
>JANXPR010000076.1 GCA_025357215.1 Acidobacteriaceae bacterium
GACCGGAAGCCCGGCTCGGTGTGGCCAGGCCCGCCAGCACCGCCATAAAACAAACCCAGCGCATGCATCTCATCGTTTTCGGCCTCGGTTTAGTTGGCTTTCTTCAAGATCGCCTGGTTGTTTTCATCCCGGTTGATCTGCTGAAAAAACTTCCCCAGTTCACCGATCCGGTCCGCCGGCACTGACGTGGATTTGATCTTGTACTCCCGGCTGTATTTCAGTTGGCTGCCCGAGTTTTCAATCTTGCTGGTGTAGTCCGCAAAAGAAAAATTCGCTTTGGCCGGCGCAGGCAATTCGCCATCCACCTTGTACCCTTCCGGCAACGTGAACTCAAACACGTCCGTCTGTAGCGTTGGCACTTCAAAGGAATACGGATAGTGGCGCGGCTTGGTCATATCCAGCGCTCCCAGTTTTTCCCCCAGCACACGGGGACGCACCAGCAGCATGGTCCCGGAGTTCTTGGCATAATGTTCCGCCGAGAACTTGTAGCGGATGATCAGGTCTTTATCGATGTCGTCTAAATTCTCCGCCTCTACGCTGTCCAACTGAAAGTTACCCATCATTCTTCCCAGAATCCGCTCCACGGTCTTCCGGCGGTCGGCGGACGTCTGTTGCGAGTAAATGTACCGGCCTTCCGCCGCCACATAGCCGGTGCGGATCTCCTGTACTTCTCCTTTGATCGAACCGTCCGCTTGCATCGCGAATTTGGCGGTGCGGGTCAGCCGGTTCTGGTCCGGCGGGCTCATCGGCAAGTGGATTAACTCTCCGCCCTGCTCGCTCACCAGCAGGCCAAAGTTGTCTTGTTCATACGAGGGAATCTGGCCGAACGGCACCATGGTGGATGTAGGATCGAAAATCAGCAGATGTCCCAGCTTGGGATGCTCATACATCGCCGGCATGGCTTCCTTGTAGCTGGCCTCCGGCAGTTGAATTGCCAGGATCACATGGTTGAATCCGTTGGTCGGCGGAGTTTTTTCCGAATAGATGCCCCGGTCCGTGTGGATCGGTATGTAGTACGACTTCACGCCGATCTGCGCCAGCATTGAGCTGAGAACCGTGGCTTTGTCTTTGCAATCGCCGTAACGATTGCTGAACACCGTGCTGGCAGGATGCGGCTGGAACCCGCCAATGCCAATCTCAATGGCCGCATAGCGTATGTCACGCTGGGCAAACCGCGCCAAAACTTTAATGCGTTCCAGCAGCGGCATTGAGGCCGGCGCCAGTTCCTGTACTTTTTGCTGCAACGCCGGTGAAGGATCCCGAACGCCGATCGTCAACTGGTTGTACCACGCGCCAAAATCTCCCCAGTTCGCGTAGGTCCGCCCCTTGGTCTTCTCGGAGAAGTAGGTCACGATCAGCTGCCCGGCTACGGCCCTCCAATGCGGCATCTCAACTTCTTTTTCAATGCGCGGAATGTCCGCCAGTTCCCAAACGGACGTCCCGTTGGCCACTTGCGGGGCCTTGTCCGCGTAGTGCAGCCAGGCAGCGCGGTATTCCCAGCCATTGGGCAAATGCAAAATGAAACGCGCGTGTTCCGTTGGCAGATCACGCTGGAAAAGCCACTCATCCTCAAAAGTATAAGGATGCCGTTTCTGCTCCCATTCCACGCCCACCACCGTGCCCACGTCCACGCCGGGAATACGCATGACTTTGGCTTTCACGTCCGAATAGATTTCCCCGCCACCGCCGGAGACTTCCACCACATCGTCCTTCTTGGCTTCATACTCCTGGCCTTTGGCGTTGATGCTCCAACCCTTGAAGTAGTTCACCCGCGTTTCATCGCGGTACGGCACGTACTGATAAGCGGACTCCCGGCCCTCCGGCCGCAGTATCCTGAAAACGTTGCGCTCTCGCGTAACGGTCTCGCCGTTGTCTTTCACCGTGGTCTCCGTTTCGTGGAGCAAGATCACGGCGTTCACATCGTCAGCGTATTTCTTGGCGGGCGCCTGCGCGGCGGCCCGCAGCCAGTCCGGCACACCCGCGCTGGCTGGGGACGTAAGTAGAGCCAGAACTACAACCACCAGTCCGAGCTTAATGTGATGTCTGTGCATGAACGCTACCTCCCTGAAATACTGCTTGCTGCTCGTCCCCGGCCTGGACCTTGCTGAAGAAGCTGCGCACCTGGGCATATTGGTCCGCGCTGAAAAATATCCCGTTCACCTGCAATATTCGATTTGACATCAGCTGCCTGCCTGCCAACCGAACCTCATTCTGATAAATGGCCGCCGGAATGCTGGCCTGTTGCGTTTGCGGCGCGGTTTCTATGGAATAACCGGCCGGCACCGTAATCGTTGTTTTGTCCGTTTCAGAAAATGCAAACGGAAAATAAATAGGATATTTGCGGTCCTGTGTCTTGAACGCGTTTTTCTGCCGCGCCTGGAACATGCACGCCGGAACCAGCAGCCGCTTGCCCGCCGTGGACGCGAAGCTGGCAACGCTGATGGTGAAATGGGCTTCAAGCGGTTGTTCGCTGCCTTCCCAGTTCTTGGAGTCCGTGAGCTTCACGGTGGAACCTGACGGCAGCCACTCCTGCACTTCATCTTCCAGGGACTTCTTGCGTCCCGCTTCGTCGGTCTCCAGCGCGTCCAGGCGGCGCTCCAGCGCTTCTGAGCCGTTGAACAAGACCGTGACTTCTGCATTCAGGTTGCCGTCTCCATCCAGGGTTGCCAGCGTGGTCCGCTGAATCGCGGCTTTGTCCTGCGTCGCGCCGGGAGTATCCAGAAACTCGCCGCCGCCCTTGGCGATCTTCAGGGCCCGGGTTGAAGTCCTGATCCAGCGCAGCAATCCAAATGGACAAAAGCGCGTGCCCGGATCCAGCAGCATGTCCTGTCCGTTCAGGCTTACCTGGGCAATTTCCGTATCCAGCTGCCTTGCGCTCTTGATGTTGCGTTCAAAGAACCTTTCGCTGCGATTGCTTACCCGTAACACGGAAGCGTTAAAGCCCGCGGCGCGCGCCATGGCGATAAACACCCGTGTTACGTCGTCGCGATCTCCATAGTCATGGGCCAGGACTTCCGCCACGTCACGGTTTGGCTTGATGTTCTCTTTCTTCCGTTCGTCTTCCGTCCGGCGATGCTCATAGGTCAGGTTTCTGATCTGTTGTGCGCGGGCATAGAGCAGCCGGATTTTTTTCTCGGGATCGGTTTCACTGCCGATCGCCGCCATGGCGGCATCCCGTGCTTCTTTGCCTTTGTTCAGGAAGGGTTCCACTTCGTCATTCCAGCGGTTGCCCACGTACTGCCAGAACATGTCCGCGGACTGCATCTCCCGGCCGCCGTAAAAGAAATTTACGCGGTAAAGGTACGAAGCTTCCGGCGGCATGTACGGCTCCGCCTCAAAGGCCGGGATGTTCTCGGCGTCCAGCTCAAAGCCTTCGCCTTTTTTCGTCGGACGGACGTTCGGTGGCAGTTTCGGGGCCAGGGCCAGTCCCGTCCCGCCTTCCGCGCCCACCAGTTGACCGGTATATGCGCGGATGCGAAAGCTTTCCTTCACTGTGTATAGATCGTGCTGTACTACCCATTCATGCGCTGGCAGATTATTCGGCGGGAAGTCTAGCTTGTAGCGATATTCGATAATGCTGCCGATCGTAACGTCCGGCATGGTAAACGCTTTTCCCGTGAACTTGAAGCCTCGGCCCTTGACCAGAACTTTGTCAAAAGGCTTGTCCGTCAACTCAATGCTCTTTCCGTCAGGATGAATCGTCCGGGCCTTTAGGTCCAGCACGTGACAACCGGGCGGCACCACGATCTCCACGTCGGCATACTTCTTGCCTTTATCGTTGAGGATCTTGATTCGCTGGTAAACGCGCTCGGCTTCATTGTTCGGCGCCGAGTCGTCTATGTCCTGCATGTAATACAGCAGGATGGCTGGCGCCCCGGGATTGCCCGGTACTTCCTTGGTTTGCTGGTCTTGCGGAGTAATAGGCAGCCAGTCATTTTTCTGGGCCGCAACGGCCACGTTGAAAACAACGATACAAGACAAGAGAAGACAGCCAGTGAAAACGGCATGGCGAAGACCGCGCATGAAAACTTCACCTCGGATACCCTGAGATTAGGAGAAGCAGTTAGCAGTGTTCTTTAGGGGTGTCTTATAGATCGAAACTATATACTAAAAACCTTCTATTTTCCATTCATCCCTGGCCTTGGTAGTGCTACAGTTTGACCGCCGACTCCCTAACCGCTAGCAGGTTCACAAGTTCTTCAAGCGTCCAAACGTGGTCAGTCAAACCCGCTTCCATGGCCGGAGTCACTCTCA
>JANXPR010000140.1 GCA_025357215.1 Acidobacteriaceae bacterium
GCCGCCAAGCGGGCCAAATCCAAGGGCTGAATCTGTTGAATCCGCGGGCCGCGACTATTCTCTGCGGCCCGGGCCAATGGCAAATCCTATTTCCCGCCGCAGTCCTTGCGTCCGGTATCGGCGACGCTTGCCACCAGCCACTTGCCGTCCATGCGGACCATGTTGAACAAGTCGGTTCCGCAGTGGTCGACTTTGCCATCCACCAGGAACTCGAACGGCGCCCACACCACGGCCAGATCGTTATCGATTCGTACCAGCGGATCGTGGATTCGCTCTTCGATCTGCGCTTTGCCGGGTCTGCCCACCAGTTCGGCAAAAGCATCAAAAGTCATCTGGGTCGGCTTGCCGTCGCGCATCAGCACCATGGTCCCGCCAGGCAGCATTGGTTTCTTGATTGCCGCGGCGTCGCGTTTCGCCATGGCGTCAAACATGGCATTGATAGGCGCCAGGACCGCCTGCTCTTCATTTGTCGAAGCGTGCAGTGAAGAAATCATAAAACCGGCAGCAGCGGCGCCGGCGAGCAACAAAACCAGATGAAATCGAGTAAGAGTTTTCATGGCCCACGATTGTAAACCGGGCAATGGATGGCCGGCCAAAAAGGCCCTGGTGCCCTCGATAAGAGCGAAGGCGTCATCGAACTTTCGGAACGCCAGCCCAAGGGAATCGGCACACGCGCCCCTCGTGACTAATGAAGTGGAATGTGCGGAATCTTAGGGACATGCGGAATCGGCACCCTGGGGACCGACGGGATGAGTGACCGAAGCTCGTCGACTGGTCTTTCGATTCGAATTTTCAGAAGCGACTGGGCACCCGCGACAGTACTGGCAAAGATCGCACTATGTGTTGCCGAAACATCGAAGATGCAGCCGGCCATGAGATTGCCCGCGACGCCGGCTTTCTGGCAAGTCTGCGTTGCGCCTTGAATTGATCCCGACGCTATTGCAAAATCGGTCCTCGGATATGACCGGTCCGTGAATGTTTCCGTGGAAGTTCCCGGCGCGTAGTCAAACAGTGACTCTGTTCGCCTAACCCGCCAACTATCCGCAAACGTCCGGTTGATGAATACATGAAAAGCAGCATCCGCTTGTGGCAGTCCACGGAAAAGCCCGAGTTGACGCGCGACTTCGCCATAGGAGTTAGCGAGCGCGACACTCTTGCCATTGCGACTTCGCAAGTCGGAGCGTGGATTTCCGCTCCCGTCTCCGAGAATGCCGGCATACTTTCCCGCTCGATAACCAGGAATGGAAACGGCAATATTGATGAATTGGAACGATCCCCTCGATGTCGCATTGAAACTGACGCGTTCCCCTGTGGGTAGCGTAACCACCGAACCACCCTGCGATACCAGAATCGATCCGCCGCCGGGCAGGGCCGCCGCTTTGCCGGGGGCCGGTGCAACCGGCTTGCCATCAAGCCGCAGCGGGTGCGGGTCAGCGTCAGGCTTCGTTTGCTCGTAGTATGTCAGTCGATGTTTTCCAAACTTTATGGCAATGGCTGTGTTCAGGGTCAAGTCGTCGCGTTTGGGAACCGGTGAAAAGCGGGTCTGTACCTCGAACAAGCCGTCGGCTGATCGCGAAAGCACGAATTCGCCGGCCGCCTGTAGCGGATAAGCATAGCCGTTGAACGTGACGATGTGAGGGTCGCCGTTGCTCTGTCCGGTTCGGCATCCAACGGCGGAAATGTTGCAGCCCCCGCCGGATGGAGGTGGCGAAGTCGGAATACACGCTGCGGTTGGGGGCGGCAAATCTTTCCCGTTGCCGTATTTTGTCCGTTCCGGAAGGTGTTGCGTTCTGCGATATTCGTTCTCAGCACGCGTGGCCGTTACTTCCGAAATGGGTATTCCGCTGTCGACCAATTTGCCGCCTGCCATATACCTGCAATCGGCTTTGTCCAGAGTGCCGTTGTCATAGTCCATGAGATGCCGCATCTCATGATAGAGCGTGGAGCACGCGTCGTCCGGTACGCCATCGGACCACACGTCTTTTGAAGCTGGGTTCCAATGCGTCGTACCGCCTGTGCCCGGCGGACTGGAAGGATCTCCAAATGTGTCGGGGGTTGTGTTTGTGTAGCTCTTCCGATCGACCGTGAAGACGTGATTGGATCGATCGAGTTGGTTTACTTCGCCGGGAAGGCCAGCCCCTCGGAACTTTGCAATGCAGCCATCATACTCGCTGTGGACATTAACCACATTTACGCTGGCTAACGCCGGTTCTGTCGACCACAGAAAGGCCAATATTGAGATGCCACACAAGAGTAGCCCAAACGCGCTTATACGCTGACGGGAATTCATCCGATCACCGAGCTTTCGAATCCTTATTAGCGAGGGGGGCGGTACGTGTGTCGCCTACAATCTATCCTACCCGCGAGCCTGGGACAAGTGTTATAGGGGCCCATTGCGTTGTGACATTTCGGACCGAGGGTTGCCATGTCCGAGTACGCTTGCGGTACATGCTCTCCGGCTCGACCAGGTGGGTGCAATTTAACCGGCAAACTAGCGCCAAAATGGCGGGGCATTGTCAGCACGGACGTTACTTTTGTACGGCCTTCCGCCCGGATTTCTGTTGCCCGAAGCGGTCTTTACTTCTACTGTATGGATAAGGCAGTTCTACTGTAAAAGCTAAGGCCTGATGTGGGTTTCTTCGCCGCCTGGCGAAACGCAAAAAGGCTTAGATCGCGGGCTCCGGGTTCAAAGTTTTGGCAACTCACGGTTTTGGCAACTCACGATGAGGGCTACGCTTAAATTTTCGTCAAGGCCACTGTGGTCGCGGCCAGACCCTGTGCTGGCAGAGGCCGGCGTCGCCGGTGAATTGTTCGTCGCAAAGATCCGGACCGGCCTGGCCGGCGTCCTTCTTCTGATTCCCGCCATGGACTTATCGTTCTTCCCCGGAGATACCAGAGAAACCCTGGTTGGCCTTGGTCTTACGTCGGGGATATTTCTTCTTTCCGTCATCGTTTATTGGCTGGTCTCCCGGGAGTACAACCCTTCATGGCTGAGTTTTGCCACCAGCAGCTTTGACGTCACGCTGGTGAGTGGCGCACTGACGGTGTTCTTTTTTCAGAACCAGCCCCACACGGCGGTGAACAGCAAAGTCATCTTTGAAGGTTACTTCCTGGCCATCAGCGCCACTTGCCTGCGCTACGATAAGCGAGTCTGCATCAGCGCGGGATTACTCGCTCTGGCGGAATATGCCGCGATTGTCGTTTTCGCGGCCACGCACTGGGACCTGAACAGTTCGGCCTTTGCGCCTTACCCTTATGGGATGTTCGGCTGGTCGGCCCAGATATCGCGGCTGATTATCCTGCTCACCGCATCGGCGCTGAGCCTTTCGTTGGTCATCCGCAGCCACAAGCTGCTGCAACTCGCCACCACTGACGCGCTCACCGGTCTCTTCAACCGAGGTCATGTCGACGACCGTTTCAGCATTGAACTGAGCCGGGCTCGCCGTTATCACAAGCCGCTGACCATTGCAGTCATTGACGTGGACCACTTCAAGTCACTCAACGACGCGTACGGCCATGTGGCCGGCGACCAGGTCTTGCGGAATATCGGCGCGATTCTTCGCAACTCATTCCGGGAAAGCGACACCGCGGGACGCTACGGTGGCGAAGA
>JANXPR010000155.1 GCA_025357215.1 Acidobacteriaceae bacterium
CTTTGCCCAACAACCAAGTCACGTAGCCCATTAATGCCAGTGATCCGACCACCACGCCGTCAAGAAACGCGCTGGCCACCGGTGACCGGCGGATCCTGGGGATGATGGGTCCGCTGGCTGCCACCAGAAAGAATCCTGGAAGGAATATGCCGATCGTCGCTACCACGGCGCCCGGCACGCCGCCCACGAGGTATCCGATGAACGTTGCTGTAGTGAACACCGGTCCGGGCGTGATTTGGCCTACCGCCAAGGAATCGAGCAATTGTTTTTCCGTGAGCCAATGCAGATGTTGAACCAAGTCCGCGCGCAAAAACGCCAGCAGGACGTAGCCGCTGCCAAACAGCACGGATCCAATCTTCAGAAAGGTAAGAAACAGGCGGGTCAAACTAAACGGCGCCACGGCAACCGCTCCGCCCGTTGCCAAGGCACCCACCAGGAATTTCGCATTGAATTTTGCCAGTGGAAACTTGAACAGCGAAATCAGCGCGCCAGAGACGCTCGACCCCGAACTTGCTCGCGCTCTTCGCAACTTTTGGAACAATGCGGGGAATCCGGCCAGCACTCCGGCACACCACAGTGTCAACAGTTCATTTGCGCCAACG
The DNA here is from genome assembly GCA_025357215.1 of Acidobacteriaceae bacterium. GTDB lineage: Bacteria > Acidobacteriota > Terriglobia > Terriglobales > Acidobacteriaceae > Angelobacter. Next base: position 603 of record JANXPR010000155.1, read on the forward strand.
AAACAAAACACGGTCGCCAGGACGCCAATCATCGCCAGAACATTCGACTTTACTGCCGACCGTGCCAGCTTCCAGAATGCCTGAAGAATAATCGCAATCACCACCGGCTTCAGCCCGTACAACACGCCACCGACTCTAGGTAAAGCCCCGTAACGGACGTACGCCGCCGCGATCCCGCACACCATGAACGCCGCGGGAAGAATGAAGCAACCGCCGGCAACCACCAGCCCCGGCCAGCCGCGCCGCATGTAGCCAATGTAGATGGCCATCTCCGTGGAACTTGGTCCGGGAATCAGATTGGCCGCCGCCAACCGGTCAAGGAATTCCTGCTCGCTGAGCCAGCCGCGCCGCCGCACAAATTCCTGTTCCATCATCGCGATGTGCGCTGCCGGTCCGCCAAACGCAATCGTCCCCAGTTTCAGAAACACCTGCGCCAACTCCCACAGACTGGTGCGCTCAGTCTCTTGGTTTTCGGTTATTGGATTTGCGACCATGTCTGCTTCAGAAGGATTTGGGATATATGACAAGAATTTGTGGAGCGCAGGCGCCCTCGCCTGCGGTGAAGAGTGTTGAGGTTGATCCACACTCGTCGACTACCGATGCCCGTGTGGCACAGGCACTCCTGCCTGTGCCTGTTCCGAGCACACTTGCACCTCAGGTCAACGAAACCGTGGCGCGCAGCTGCCATACTTACGACGCGGGGTGAACCATCGAACCGTGGTAGCGGAGCGCCATAAACCAGTCGCCATTAATCAATAAGCGACAACGTTCACACCCAGCAACCGCTTTACCGTTTCGCAGTCTCCGCGCCGCGCAAGTACGCGTCCGTCCCACTGAGCCAATCCTGACGTGGAGGATAAAATACGTCCAGGTCCACGGTATCTTCCATGGCTTCGGCTTTGTGCGGCATGTTGGAAGGAATGCACAGCACTTCGCCGGCGTGTACGACAATTTCCTTGCCATCAATCCAGAATTTCAGCGCGCCTTCCAGGATATAGGTCAGCTGTTCGTTCACGTGGCTGTGTTCCGGAACCACGCACCCTTTCTTCAGCAGGACGCGCGCCAGCATCAGGTTCTCGCCGGTGATCATCTGGCGGTCCAGCAGCGGGTTCAGTTTTTCTTTTTCAACGTTGTCCCAACGCATGTGCTTAAGCATAGGACGAAAATTGTACTAGCAGCGGACGAAAAAAGTCTCTTCGAAAACAGATCGCTTTTTACTACTGTCATCCCGACCGACCGTGAGCGACGTGCGGAGGGAACCCATGACCACATTACGCTGTCATCTCGAAAGAAAAATCTAAGACCTCTCATCCTGAGCAAGTCCGAGCGCCCGTAGGGAGTAAGGATGCGTCGAAGTTGAGCGGTTTTGCGGGCGTTTGAGCCCGCAGGCGAAATCCCGAAGCGAAGCGATGGAGCTCTGAATTGATACCGAGAATGCTCACATCGTGCGTGCAGCCTCAGGGAGTTCTCACCAAAATCGTGTGGCACAGCGCCCCGCGGCAGTGCTTTTCTTACCCCGAGCACATCGCAGCATCCCTACCCTTTAACCCTGTCATGCTGAGCAAGTCCGTGTCCCGCGCAGCGGGATGAGGACGCGTCGAAGCATCCCGAGAATATCTCACCTTCCATGCCGCCTCAGGGAGTTCTCACCAGAACCGTGTGGCACAGCCGCCCCCGGCTGTGCTTTTCTCATTCTGATCAGTGTCATCAGCGTTGATCAGCGGTAAGATTTTGCTTTTCCGGGGTTCTTGAAGTTTAGACGGGAGACCACTCACGCGATCTCCCGTCTTGGGGGAGGTGGTTCGGCGGCACTCCATGCGGTTTGCCCCGGACCAACAGTCGGGAAAAATTCTAGGC
>JANXPR010000198.1 GCA_025357215.1 Acidobacteriaceae bacterium
TGCGTAACTTCACCAACGACGCGATTTTTGACGACACTTTGCCCGCAGCCGACGGAGTATTGGAAATCGGCGCGCGCGTCACGCTCGATCGTCTGCGCGACGCGATGGAAGACTGGTTTCGCAAGAAGAGTTATCTGCCGCAAGGATCATCACTGGTTGTTTCCGAGATGTCTCTCTCGGAAATTTCCTCCGGCGGCAAAGCGGTGGCTGGTTAAAGTCGGCGCAGTTTCTCATCCAGCCGCAAGCGCACACCGGTGTGCTACCTATCCAGGCACGGGTAAGTCAAATAGTTGCTTGCCTTTGTTGCGGGAGAATGATAAAAAGGCGCACCGTTTACCAATCCATTGTAGGGATCGCAAGCCTTTGCTCAGCGCATGGGCTTGAGGAGTCGAGGCCAATGAAAAATATTCAGAAAGTTGCATGTCTGCTGATGTTGATGTGCGTCATGGTTGTGTCCGCAGTTGCGCAGACATCAGCCACCGCCGAACTGCGGGGCACGGTAAAAGACCCGAATGGAGCGGTCATACAAGGCGCGGTGGTTGGACTGCGCGATGACGCCAAGGGCATTGCCCGCAGCGTAACCACGAACGGAGCCGGCGAATACATCCTGCTCTCCATCCCGCCCGGCGGTTACACCCTCACTGTCAGCGCCAAGGGCTTTTCCACCATGGTGACCAAGGGCGTGTCCCTGACCGTGGGTCAGGCCGCGGAATATCCCGTGGTGATGCAGATTGCCACTACGCAACTTGAAGTCACGGTGACGGGCGAGCCGCTGTTGATTGAAACGGCCAAGACTTCCACCAGCACTACCATTGGCCAGCAGCGCATTGAAAACCTGCCGATCAACGGCCGCAACTACGTGAACTTCTCCCTGACGAATTCCCAGGTGCAGCGTGACGTTGCGCCCAGCATCGGCGCCGCGCCCACGTCAGGCCTGAACTTTGGCGGACAGCGCGCCCGCTCCAACGCCGTAAACGTTGACGGCATGGATGCGGTGGACAATTCGGTGAACGGCATCCGCTCAACTTTGTCGCAAGAAGGCGTGCAGGAATTCCAGATCATCACCAACGGTTATGAAGCCGAGTACGGACGGGCGTCCGGCGGCGTGGTAAACATCATCACCAAGGGTGGCACCAACAATTTCCACGGCAGCGCTTTCGGCTATTTGCGCAACCGCAATATTCAGGCCGTGAATCCGTTCAGCAACACGCCTGATCCGGCTTACACGCGCGCGCAGGGTGGCGTCGCGTTTGGCGGTCCCATTAAGAAGGACAGGACTTACTATTATTTCTCCTTTGAAACCACGCGCCGTCATGAGACTGGTTTCTCCACCATCGGCTCCGGCAACTTCGGACTGGTTCCGCTGGCCAATGCCGCTTCCTTCGGATTGCCCGCTGGTTCGCTGGTAACTCCAGCGCAAGCGCAATTCCTGGCTGGCGCACCGGCTCCCGCGAACCCTTTGTTCCCCATCTTTGCCGGTTACGCGCAGCTCGCCGCCGGCGGCTCAGGAGTAGCTTTGCAAGGAACGCCGGGAGCGCTCAATCCGCTCGGCTTTTTCCCAACCAGCGGCGCGGCCCTGCCCGCCTCGTTCCACAACCTGCTGAGCCAGGTAGGCAACTACCCGGTTTCTGAAACCACTGACGTGTATTCGCTGCGTCTGGACCACAAGTTTGACGCCAACAATTCCATCATGGTGCGCGGCGCCCTCAGTCCCAGTGACGTGAACGGCATCCAGGTGAACGCGCAGAACCAGGACTTTGGCCAGAACGCGTTCTCCCGCACTTCACAGCAGAGCTTCCATGACAGCAGCATCGGCGCTCAATATACGAAGATCATCGGCTCCAGCAAGATCAATGATTTTCACTATCAGTATTCACGCCGTTCGTTGCTCTATAACTTCTCTGCCGGACCCGGCGGCGGTGACGTTGCCGTGAACATCCCCGGATTCGCTTTCTTTGGCCGCGAACCGTTCTCTTTTGTGCAGCGCGTTGAGCAGCGCCACCAGATCGCGGACAATTTCTCCTGGATCAAGGGCCACCACAACATCAAATTCGGCGTGGACGTAAATCACCTTCCGTTGACGGCCGACTTTACCGTAAACTTCGGCGGCATTTACAACTTCGGCGAACTCAGCGCCACCTCACTCAGCTCCAACTTCGGACTTGTGAACGCTCCGAACTTCAACGCCGTGCAGGCCTACGGCCTGGGTATCCCCCAGGTCTTTATCCAAGGCGTGGGTAATCCGCACGATACTTTCAGCCTTACGACCATGGGCTTCTTTATCCAGGATTCATGGCGCGTGAGTAACCGGTTTACGGTCAATTACGGCGTACGTTATGACCGCGAATCCACGCCGGTATTCGCGGCGGTGAACGCGATTTCGCAGGCGGCCCAGGACGCGTTGAACATCACGCAGGGCATTCCGCAGGACAACAACAACATCGCTCCCCGGTTGGGAGTAGCCTGGGACCCCAAGGGTGACGGCAAGACCATTGTGCGCGCGTCGTACGGTCTGTTCTATGACCATCCGTTGCTCGCCCTGGCCTTTGACTCAGACGTGGCTGACGGCAGTCAGGCTCCGCAGTTCATTCTGTTTGGCGGCAGCCCCTGCACCGGCGCCTCGACTCCTTCCCCGCTGAACCTAAACGCCACCAACACGTTCCAGGGAACTCTTGGCAACGCTAACTGTACTCCTCCGGGCCTTGCCGCGGGGTTGAACTACATCGGTTCGCAACAACGGTTCAACGCCACGCCGAATGCTCCGTCACTTTTTACCGGCCAGCAATTCCTCGGCGCTGGATTGCCGTTGATCTCTTTGCCGTTCGGTTTCCCCACCGGCAAGGGCTTCCAGTACGGCTACGCCGAACAGGGCAGTTTCGGACTCGAGCGTGACCTGGGTCATGATCTGGCGCTGAGCGCGACCTATAACTTCACCGGCGGTCATCACCTGAATCGCCCCATCAACACCAATCCCACCAATCCCAAAGGATTGATTGAAAACTGGGAGCGGTTCAATTCCTGGGCCATCGCCAACGCTCAGCCCACGGTAACCAATCCGCTGACGGCCGGCACCGGCGCCGTACCTTGCGGCGTTGGACCCGCTGGTCCGTGGGTTACGCCTGCCTTGTTGAGCTTCTTCCGCAAGTCGGGATTGAACCCTTCACTCACCGCGGCACTGTCGCCTTGCCTGGGGATTGCCAACGCATTGGCCTCGCAGTATGGCCTGGGCCTGGGCGTACCAGTTCCGTTCAGTGACATGGTGGCCAACTTCTCCAACGGCAGCTCGGTCTACCACTCGTTGACCGTGAACCTGCGCAAGCGGATGAAGAACCACTTTGAGTTCCTGGGTTCTTACACCTGGTCACACGCCATTGACGATTCCACTGACTTGCAGACGCTGCTTTCTCCGCAGAACGATGTGCGACCTGACCTGGAGCGGGCGAATTCAACCTTCGACCAGCGTCACCGTTTCGTGTTCAGCGGCGTTTACAAGAGTGAGCATGTGGGTAGCGGCTTCATGGGAAAAGTCTTCAGTGACTGGACCGTGGCGCCTATCATCGAGTTCAGCTCCGGCCGGCCGTTCAACGTGATCACCGGCACGGACCAGAACTTCAACTTCAGTACTTCCACCGACCGTCCGAACGCCGTGGCTCCGGGAACCCCGACCAACGCTTGCGGCAACCCCACCGTTGCCTCCAAGGCGTCGCCCACGGGCGCTTTCCAGATTCCGTGTTTCGTTGACGCCAACCCATTGGATGGCAGCTTCACCGGATCACTGGACGGCAACCTGGGACGCAACGCCGGAACCCGGCCCAACACCATCTTTACTGACATGCGTTTCGCCAAGATGATTAAGTTCGGCGAGCGCATCAAGCTGGACGCCAGCATGGATGTGTTCAACTTCATCAATCGGTTCAACGTGGCTGACGTGAACTCGCTGTACACAGAAGCTGGCCAGCCGACGGCTGCTTTTGACGCGCGCCAGGTCCAGTTTGGTCTGAAATTGAGCTGGTAGTATCCTCAAAGTAACCCAAGGCCCCGGGTTGTTACCGGGGCCTTTTTCATTGCATCAAATTGAAAAATAAAGCGGTTAGGTTGGCTCAATGGTCGTGGCCTTTAGACTGTCCGCAACTGCCAATAATTGTCAAAACAAAGGTATGATTGCAGCAATGCAACAATCCAAAATTTTCAAACAAAAACCCCTGCGCGCCATCATATCCGGTATGGCCGTTTTAGTAGTTGTGCTGTCTTTAATGGCGTGCGGCGGCAGCGGAGCCCAGAGAACGATCAAGACGGCGCCTGTGGCTACGGCTCCGGCCCCAGCTCCGGCGGTTG
>JANXPR010000173.1 GCA_025357215.1 Acidobacteriaceae bacterium
CAGAAAGCTCCGGCGCCGATTTCAGAAATTCTGAGCGCGTCGCCCACGCCGCTGGTCTTGGTGAGTCCTAGAGCGGACTTGTTGCTGGTTGTGGACCGGCTGGCTAATCCTCCGGTTGCCGACCTGGCGCAGCCCATGTTGCGGATTGCCGGACTGCGCATCAATCCCGCGACGAATGGCCGTCATCATCCGCCGCGCTTGGTGGGTTTGAGTTTGGTTGACGCGGCTACCGGCAAGTCACGCAAAGTGAGCGGCCTTCCCGCCAATCCTTATATGAGCGTGCCGCAGTGGTCGCCCGACGGCCACCAGTTCGCCTTCACCAACACGACGTCTGAAGGAATTGAACTCTACATTGGCGAAACGGAAAAGAATCTGGTCCGCAAGATTGAAGGCGTGAAAATCAGCTCTATCCTGGGCGAGCCGTTGCAATGGATGCCCGATGGACACACGCTCCTGGTCCAGACCGTCCCCAGCGGACGCGGCAAGCCGCCGGCGGAACCGAAATCCCCGGATGGCCCGATCATTCAAGAAAGTGACGGCAAGAAAGCTCCGGTGCGGACCTATGAAGATCTTCTTGCCAACGCGCACGACGAAGCGCTTTTCGACTACTACGCTACGGCGCAACTAACCGCCGTCCATGAAAAGCTCGGCAAGCTGGGCCCGGTGAAGGCGTCCATTGGATGGGAGGGTGGCGTGGGCAAGCCTGCAATCTTTGCGCGCATTGACCCTTCTCCCGACGGTCAGCACATTTTGGTCGTCAAAATCCATCATCCCTATTCCTACTTGACCCCGGAAAGCGAATTCCCGCGCGACGTGGAAATCTGGGACCGCTCCGGCAAGCTCGAATACCGCGTTGCCAGCCTTCCCCTGGCCGACCATGTGCCCACCGAAGGCGTGCTTACCGGACCGCGCGATTACGAATGGGCGCCGTCGCAACCGGCTACGCTGGTCTGGGCAGAAGCTCTGGACGGTGGCGATCCGAAAACCAAAGCGGCATTTCGCGATCACCTGATGATGCTGAGCGCGCCGTTTACCAGTCAGCCGGCTGAGTTAGCCAAGCTCGAACAACGCTACGTCCCCGGCGGATTTGGCGGAGGCCCCGGCGGCTTCCGCGCCGGTGGTGAGTGGACCGAGAGCGGCATGGGTTTTGTCCGCGACTATGATCGTGACCGCCGTTGGTTGCGCACATTCCTGGTTGACGTCAACCGTCCCGGCGACCAGCCGCGCCTGATCTGGGAACGCTCCGCGCGCGATCGTTACGGCGATCCCGGCTCTCCCATGATGCGCACGCTACCTAACGGCAAGCGCGTGATGGCGCAACAAGGCAACAACATTTTCCTGAGCGGCGGCGGAGCCGGTCCTAAAGGCGAGTTCCCTTTCCTTGACCGCTTTGATTTGCAGACAAAGAAATCAGAGCGTATCTTCCAATGTCCAGACGGATCGTATGAGGCCGTGGTCGCACTGGCGTCCGGTGATGGCTCACGCTTCATCACGCGAAGGGAAAGTCCTACCGATCCGCCGAACTATTTCGTGCGCAGCGCAGGCGGTGCCGAAAAAACAGCGCTGACGGAATTTCCCGATCCTGCTCCGCAACTTCACGGCATTACCAAACAACTAGTCACATACAAACGCGCGGACGGCGTACCGCTTTCCTTCACGCTGTATTTGCCGGCAAATTACAAACAAGGCGAACGCCTACCGACCATTGTGTGGGCCTATCCGCTGGAGTTCAATGACGCAGCCACGGCAGGCCAGGTTTCCGGTTCACCGTATCGCTTCACCACCATCGGTGGCATCTCGCATCTCTTTCTGGTAACGCAAGGTTATGCCGTGCTGGATAACACAACCATGCCGGTGGTAGGCGACCCGGAAACCATGAACAACACTTACGTGGAACAGGTAGTCGCCAGCGCGAAGGCCGCCATCGACAAAGCCGCCGAAATGGGCGTGACCGATCCGAACCGCGTGGGCGTTGGCGGACACAGCTATGGCGCTTTTATGACCGCCAACCTGCTCGCGCATAGCGATCTGTTCCGCGCCGGCGTGGCGCGCAGCGGAGCTTACAACCGCACGTTGACACCGTTTGGCTTCCAGAGTGAACGCCGCACGATCTGGGAAGCTCCGGACATGTATATGAAGGTGTCGCCATTCATGTCCGCCGATAAGATCAAGCGGCCGATCCTGCTGATCCACGGCATGGCGGACGATAACTCCGGTACCTTCCCCATCCAGAGCGAACGCATGTACCAGGCCATTAAAGGCAATGGCGGGATCGTCCGCTATGTGCAGTTGCCGTTTGAGGCCCATGGCTACCTGGCACGCGAATCCACTGAGCACACGCTTTGGGAGATGGTGAACTGGTTCGATAAATGGGTAAAGAACCCGCCGGCTTCGGAAATGAAAACGGCAAAAGCGGAAGCGAAGTAGTGAATAAACTTCGTCGGAAGATATTCAGTTGAGCCCAGACAAACAAATTGGAACCCGGTGAGGGTTCTTGCTTAAGGAACGAATCAATGAAAACTGAACTGCCTATCCCGCCCATTGCCAAAGCTGACCCTAACGCCATGGAAGTCGTACGCGTGTGGGTAGCCAAGGGTGGACAACATGTGAGCCTCAATCCCTTTACCTGGAGTGATCCGGAAGTCTGGGGTATGGTTCTGGCCGATCTTGCCGGACACCTGGCCAACGCCTACCACCAGGAAATGGGACTAGACCGCGAAGAGACATTACGCAAGATTTCCCGGCTGTTGGTGGCCGAACTGGCGAATCCAACCGATTCGCCAAAAGGCAACATTCATCAGGCGTAGTAACCATCACCGACGAGCGCTTATTTTTCAACGACTTAAATTAAGGCGGACTAAGTTGGCTCGGCATCAAGATGCATTCCGAAATTTTATTAATAAAAACTGTAACGCTTTGGTCATTTTCGTCACTAAAGCGCAGGATGAACGGAGAAGCACTCTAGACCGGTGGTGGTTGCCAAGGGGGTGTCACCACCGGCCTGGAATCTGCGTTGAATCCTTTTTTGCCTCTTCAGTTGGGAGCGCGGCTTAACCTGGCCGCGCTCTTTTTCCACGGGCTACTTCCATGGTCTGCGCCTGCTTTGTCCGAATAGTCGTTATAGCGGTCTTAAGTTCGCAGACTGATTAAGTGACCCTGTTGTGGCTTTTCTGGATCTTTGCTGGCGCGTTTTCCTCGTGATGAACGCGTTTGTTCTCTGCTAAATGTTCCTCAAGATTCTTAACGACGACCCTCTCATGCATCTGCCATTCAATCATCTTCGAGTCCACCAAGAAGCGATACCAGAATGCGTGCAGAAAATGGAAGATGGCGCCTTCTTTTCCGTCCAGAAAGCCCGCCAGTGCAACGTATCTATAGAGCCAGTAGATCGCAGCTCTCGCCAGCAGCGGTGCGCGGTTATAAAGAGATTCCTTGAACCAACGCTTGCGGGACGCTTGTCCTTCAAGCGCCACATGCGAGCCTGGCTGCCTCACAGACACCAGGTCCAGCACTTCACGGCTGGCGTATTGGTTGTGTTTTTCAATCCAGAATGTCAGGTCTTTTTGGTTGTCGTCCACAAAATCGTGTTTCAGCTTGCGCAGTTCGCCGCTGGCCAGTTGCATGTGCTCGTCCATCCAGCGTTCTTCACACCGCGCCATGCCGGCGCGCCACATGCGTAAATGCCACAAGGGAAACATTCCTCCGTGCTTCATCCAACGCCCCAGAAACATAAACCGGCGTTTTACCAATAGCCCGGTACATTCCGGCGGCATTTTCGGCAGCGTAATCAACAGTTCTGCCGCCAGTTCTGGAGTCAAGTATTCATCGGCGTCAAGGCGCAGTATCCACGGCGCGTCTGTTTCCAGGTGGTCGATGGCCCAGTTCATTTGGCCTGAATAATTTCGCCAAGTGTGAAAGGCGGTTTTGGCGCCGAACCGATTCGCGATCTCCATCGTATGGTCTGTGCTGCCGGAATCAACGACGAACACATCGGCGTCGACAGCGAGCAATGACGTCAAGCACCGCCCGAGGTTCTCCTCTTCATTTTTCGTCAGGACAATCGCTGCCAACAATTTCGTTCCCATCTTCTATCTTTTTGACCTCTTGCCGCTAGCCCCTTGCCACGCTGAACTTGGGTTCACGAAGGTAAAGTTCCTGGGCTGCCATCGCCAGGACGAACAAAGCCGGCACGGCTACATTGCTCAGATAGAACACTCCCATGGTGAACGCTTCGGCCAGAATCAAAATCGCGGTGTAACGCGCCACGAGTACACGCTTCTGCCATATCCATGCGAGCAATATGCCTGCAAGGTACAGAACAAACCCGCATCCCCAACTGATGAGCAGCCGCAACCACATGGCGTGGAAGTGAAAGGCAAAAACGCCGTCCAGTCCTAGCTTTGCGCTCTGGGCGAGCCACAGATCGCTCAAGGTGATGGGCATGTCGCTGGGCAGTTTGGCTCCCAGTCCGTAGCCAAACAAGAGTCCCAACGGATGTCTGGCGAAAAGTTGAATGGCCGTTGACCACATGATGTAGCGGTCAATTTGCCAGACTGCGAATTCCAAGGTACGCGACTGGAAAGAAAAAAACACCGCCAGGCCCGCCGCCGCAACGCCCGCAATCTTTAATAACTTCGTGACCCGCGGACTCAGAATCAGAATCGCCATACAAGCGATTGCACCGGTGCGGGAAAAACTCGCCAGCACGCCCACGAAAAGCCACGTACTCCCTCGCGGAGACACATCCGGGTCGGCCAGCGCCAAACAGAGTGAGAGCGCGATCAGAAATGCGTCGTAGTTCACCTCGCCCGATCCAATCGGATGCGTGATCACTCCGGCAAGGGCCGAACGTACGATCAATTCCGCAACGATAAACGCGCTCAGGATTGATCCACCGGCAATGATTGCACGCCGGCTGGGCAAGCCGAACGTTCCGGCCCACACGCCGGCCACCGCCACGTAGAACAGCGGTTTCAGTTCCATCATGTACGGGGTAATTCTCTGGTTGTTGAGCAACAGGCTGCACAGGGCAATCGCCATGCACTCCGTGGCAACAATCATGCCAACCAAAGGAACGGTAGGAATCTTCAATGGCGCCGCCAATCGCGGAACCAACCGCAACAGGCCCAGGCCCAGCAACAGCAACCATGCGCCGTCAATCCAATTGCGGATCCATGCCCCTTCGGTTTCCATGCCCATCGCGCGGACAATGTTGTCCACCGCTGGAAATAAGACGTACGTCAGCCCGAGCGGTAGCGCGGCAATTGACCATAAGGACTGCTTATCGCTGTTCGTGTGCATAGGCGATCGCCTTCCCTTTCGCCATTTTGGCCATGCGCTCCCAACAGGAGCGCGCACGCTTGCTGGACCGTAAGCGTTACAAACACTCACTTTCGTCCTTAGAGTTTCTTCAGCGCGATTGGACCCTTGAGTATGCGTAACCGGGCCGCATTTCGTGGATCACTGGCCAACATCTTCAGCCCTTCTGAGAATGTGCAATAGGCCAGTCCGCCGAGCAGTCCCAGGAATATGCCCACGGCAACAATCAGCAAACGCTTTGGCGACGATCTCCGGTCCGGCACATCGGCAACATCCACCACCTGGACGATCGCTCCTTCCCTTGCTTCATCCAGTTTGGCCGCCTCAAACTGTCTGGCCAGTAGTTCAAACATCGCTTCGTAATACTTCACGTCGCGAACCCGGCGCACGTATTCCAACCCCAGGGACGGGACCTTGCCCAAATTGATGAGTGGATCGCCCGACACACCCGGTTGGTTTTCAAGCTTTGCCAGTTGCGTGCGTAGGGCAGCCAGTTCCTGTTCGGCCCGGATTTTCTCCGGATTTTGCTCCGCCGCAAATGACTTCATCGCCTGAATTTCAACTTCTTTGGCGCCTATTTGTCCGCGGACCTGGGCCACGGCCTCAATGATTGCCTTGGCCTGGCTATCCAGTTGGACGAAACCGCTTTTTATCTGCGTATCGCGTAGCGCCACTTCCGCGTTGGCCAGATCGTCCCTGGCCTGCTTCAACTGTCGCTCGAAAAACAGCCGGCGCTGTCCCGCTTCCGTCACGGCCAGTACCTGTGTGAGCTGCCGTAGATGTTCCACATACGCATTCGCCATCGCCGCCGCTCGCGTGGGGTCTTTGTCTTCCACGGAAATGCTGACCAGGCCTTCTTTGTCCACTTCGATCCCGGTGGCATTTCCCAGATCCTTGCGCGCATCGGACAAGCGTGTGTCGCGGTAGACGTCTTGCAGGCCGAATTCTTTGATAATGGCGTCTGAAATCGTGCGGCTCTTCAGAATACCAACGTAAATGTCATTGGAGTTTTTGAGTCCAAGATCTTTGCCGATTCCCGGCGGCAGAGAACCGAGTCCAGTAGCAACCAATTGACCGGTCAGTGCCGCGGCCGAAGGCGGTTGCTGCGGAGGAAGTATCTTGGTAGTTGAGATGAATCGGCTGGGCAATAGGAAGGCAATCGCCGTGGCTGCCACCGCTCCCAGGGCGATAAGGGCCAGAATCAAACGTCTCCGCTTCGTGAAGGCCAGAGCTACGTCCAACAGGTCCAGCTCATACCCATCGTTACGTGAAGGGGTGGCTTGAACTAGAAAGTCTTCGCTGTCAATCTGCTTCAATTCCATATTCGGATCGTGGAGGCGCCACAGAGCTTAGCTAATTTCCGTTACAAACGCCATTATTTTTGGTGAGGACGAAGAATTATTTACCACAAGCTTTGTTGACGCTCACTGGACTCGACAGGTTCCACTCACTCTGCTATACACTCAATGCTCCAACCAACAGCACTTCATGAGTGAAGTGCTATTCAAGGTAGCTACATCCTTGTTTGCGTAACGGTGCTCATGGCTAAAGCCCTGATCTTGTACCAATACTTTTATCCGGATGACGTAGTAAGTGCCCGGCTCATGTCGGAATTGGCGGCAGGCCTCGCTTCCCGCGAATGGGATGTTACCGCCATGCCCAGCAATCGCGGTTGCCATAACGAATCACAAATCTATTCACCGAAAGAATCCTGGCAGGGAGTCAAAATCAGGCGGCTCTGGCGACCCGGATGGCCTCGGAAGTCTGCACTCGGCAGACTGCTGAACGCCTTTTGGATGATCGTGCGCTGGAGCCTGCTTGCGCTTTCTCTGGGCAGTCGTTACGACGTATTAATCATCGGCACCGACCCGATCTTCAGCGTCCTCGTCGCGCGATTCTGGAAGCTGGTCCGTCCGAGCACCCGGATCGTCCACTGGTGTTTTGATTTATACCCTGAAGCGGCCGCTGCTGATGGCCTCTTTAAACCGACTAGTGCATCGTACCGGCTTCTAACTTTGCTGGTGCGGCCCGCTTACAAGTGTTGCGATCTGATCGTGGACATAGGCTCCTGCATGCGTTCCCTGCTGGCCAAGTATCAGCCTTCGGCGGGTATTGCGACTCTCACTCCCTGGGCGCTCTCTGAACCAATTGCCGTGCTAAGACCGGATTGCGCCGAACGCCGGCAACTGTTCGGGACCGCCGCTCTGGCGCTGCTCTATTCCGGCAATTTTGGCCGCGCCCATTCCTGTGGAGAACTTCTCGAACTCATGCGGCAACTTCGCGGCAAAGGGTTCGCAAAAGATATCATGCTGGTATTCAGTGTCCGGGGAAATCGCGAACACGTTCTCAGCTCCGCGGTCACCGCGGCCGACTTGAATATTTCATTCTGTGAATTCGCCTCGCCGGACGCTTTAGAACGCCGCCTGAGCGCGGCTGATATCCATGTCGTTTCGCTCCGACCGGAATGGACCGGGACCGTGGTTCCTTCCAAGTTCTTTGGCGCAATTGCCAGTGGCCGTCCGGTATTGTTTGCCGGAAACCAGGATTCGGCTGTCGCTCAATGGATTCGTTCTTTCCAGCTTGGCTGGGTGCTGACCGCCGCAAATACCTCTGAAGTTGCCGCCAGCTTGGTTTCGTACATGTCAGACCAAGCCCAGCAGGATCAAATGCGCCAACATTGTTTTCAGGTCTATCACCATCACTTTTCCCGAACGCAGATCTTAAATTCATTCCACCACAAGCTTCAGATGTTGTTGCAAGAAGAAAGCTCGCAGGTACTCCACAAGAAAGCTTCGCAAACTGAGCAATGATCCCACTCCGTTTGTGCTATGGCTTCTTTCTTAGCCTCCCTATAGTACAAAGCGTTTTTCCTTCTCTACCGATGCGCTTCTAGCTTATGAACACTCGACTGCTACAAGGCTCTTATTTTTCAACGATTTAACATCATTACCATCGTACTCTTGGCGTAATTTCCACTCGCTGGCATCATGGTCGTGCTTGACATCAATCCGGCAGGCGATTTCGGGGGAAAAGCCGCAGGCCGGATAAATTCAATCAAAAGGCCTTGGGGCAACCCAAGGCCTGTTGTTTTTTGCGGGAACCAAAAGTCTACTTCAATCCTGCGGGGCCGCCAAAATTCGCTCTTATCTGCGAAAACCTGCGGCGACATTTCTCGGGTTTCTCCGTGCCTCCGCGTCTCCGCGCCTTCTCGGCGTCTCAGTGATGGATTTAGCTCTACATCTTCCCTTCATCCGCG
>JANXPR010000201.1 GCA_025357215.1 Acidobacteriaceae bacterium
CCCAGTCCATGGTTGAACAGCTCATCCAATTCGCGAACAAGGCGCGGCGCCACGGCATCGTTTCCCTGGACGCTGAAATTGAAAACATCACGGACCCGTTCCTGAAGAAAGCGTTGATGATGGCGGTGGACGGTACCGAACCCGAACAACTCCGCAAGATGATGGAGATGGATCTGGACAACCAGTCCGAGGATGAAGAGCACGTCCCGCAGGTCTTTGAATCGGCGGGCGGCTTCTCACCCACCATCGGCATCATCGGCGCCGTCATGGGCCTGATCCAGGTGATGCAGCACATGGACAAAATTGAGGAAGTAGGACGCGGCATCGCTGTGGCTTTTGTCGCCACCATCTACGGTGTGGGCGCGGCTAACCTGTTCTTTCTCCCGGCCGCGGGCAAACTCAAGATCCGCTTACGGCGCGCCCAGGTGCTGCGGGAAATGATGCTGGAAGGCGTGATCTCCATTCTGGAAGGCATGAACCCGCGCATGCTTGAGATTAAGCTGCTCGGCTTCCTCTCGGAACATGAACAGGGGCCCAAGAAGTGAGACGCCGCAGAAGACAAAAGGGGCATGCCAACCACGAACGCTGGCTGGTCTCTTACGCGGACTTCATCACGCTGCTTTTTGCGGTGTTTGTAGTCATGTACGCGTCTTCCAAGGTCGACAACCGTAAGATCGGCGAACTTTCTCAGGCCATCCACGATGGATTCAAGAACCTGGGAGTGTTTCAATCCGCCAGCAAGAGTCCGCCGTTCCAGATTGTCGACGGAAAATCTGTTGCGGTGAAGCAGATTATCGAACCGCCCAGCCCGGCCAGTGCCAATCCCGCTCTGGAAGAAGGTCAGGATACCAGCGAATTGCGCAGAGTACTGGGACAGGCTCTATCGGAAGAGATCGATAGACGCGAGGCCCAACTCTGGGACGGCCCGGATGGACTGGTTCTCAGCTTTAGTGAAATCGGCTTCTACGACCAAGGCTCTGACGTGCTGAAGGAAACTTCGCGCGGCGCGCTGGATAAGCTGGCAGGCGTACTCAAGCCGACCAAGTTTCGCGTGCGCATTGAAGGCCACACGGACAATATTCCCATCCACAACGAACGCTTTGCGTCCAACTGGGAGCTCTCCACGGCCCGCGCCACTGGAATGGTCCGCATTTTTCTTGAGCGCTATGGATTTCCGCCCGCGCGGCTCGCCGCCGCCGGCTATGCGGAGTTTCATCCCGTAGCGCCCAACGCTACTGCGGAAGAGCGTGGACAAAATCGCCGCGTCGATATTGTGATGTTGGCGGCATCCAAGACCCCATTGAAATCGGTGAACGCCGCGGCCAGTGACACCAAGGCGCTGCGCAACGCAATTATTCCTGCTCCCCCGGCAGTAACTCCAACACCACAACCTTAGCGGAGAGAAGAATGTCTGAGCTTCAGCAAGCCCCAGCAGTAGAAAATGACGTCCAGAGGCGCGAGCTCGCCGCCGCATACCAGCAATGGTCCAACCATCTGGGTGCGCTTTGCGGTCTGGCGCAAACATTGCAACAGAAGTATCCGCACGATGCAGAAACCAAACTGTTTGTCGCTGACGCTCTGCGGCTGTCGGGTGAATTCGCGGCGGCATTGGAGCTCTACGAAGAATTGCGGCCGTCCGCATCGCCAAACTTGTTGTGCCGCATTCAGCAAGGCATCGATCAGTGCAATTCTGACCAGGCCTACTTCCCTCCGGATTTTGAAGCGCAGCTCAACACCGGGCTCTTTGCCACTGGTGAAAACGCAAAAATCTGGCGCCGTTACGCGCGGTCTGATGTGCAGCGCGGACGCCGTCTCGTCCGCATGTTGCGCCAGCACACGGGTTTTCCCGGCAAGCGCGCTTTGGACATTGGTTCCGGTTGGGGCGGCCTGATTATCGCTCTCGCCGAAGAAGGCGCGGACACCGCTGGCATTGAATACGATCCGGCACGCGTAAAGATTTGCCGCGGCCGCCTGAACGAAGCGCATCTGGACATCACCGTCCATGAAGGCGATTGTTGCGACCCGAAAATTCGCGAGCGGCTCGGCGAATTTGACATCGTCACCTGCCAGGACGTTCTGGAACATGTAATGGATCCGGAAACGGTCATCGCTTCGATGTGCGCCATGGTCAAACCCGGCGGCATCATCTATATGCAGGTCCCCAACAAATGGGGACTGGGCCAACTGGTTGCCGACCATCACTTCTCTCTTCCTGGGCTTACGGCGCTGGCGCGAGAGCAGTCCCGGGAATACTGGGCCAAAGTTATTGGAAGGCCCGCGGAAAGTTATGACGTCGGCTTCCTGAAAACCGCGCGTTGGTACGGCGCTATCTTCCGCCGCTACGGTGTGCAGATCCAGCTGCTCGATACTGGAAGCACGTTCGAAAACGTTTTGGCCTACAAAAGCGAGTTTGACGCTCTGTGCGAAAAGATCAAGCTGCCCATCTCCAGCGCGATCCGGCCGGACCTGGCGCAACGCGTTCGCAACCGCATGTTGAACGTGGCCAAGCTGTATGCCAACGCTTGCAACCAGATTGAACGTCTACGCGTTTCATCCCCTGAGCTGGTGCCCGTGGCCTGTGCGGCCGTGACTGAGCGCTTGTGCCTGAGTTTGTATAGGTTCATCGGGCAGAAAACGGCCAAGTAGGGAAACGACTTTTCTCAGATACTTCTTATTTGGCGAAGATCCATATGGCCCTGAGAGTGCAATAAGTAGCTTGGAAACATTTGATTTCCTGTGATGGGGCGCGTGTCGGCGGCAAGGTTTGCCGTTTCAGCCCAACACCGGGAACGTGAACGGAAACTTATGCCGCAGGATAACAAACATCAACGGGCACTGGAACTGGTCGCAGAGAACCAGCCGGAAGAAGCCGTAAAGCTTCTGACTGAAGCTTTGGGTGAAAACGAATCCGCCGACCTTTGGAATGACTGGGCCAGCGTAAAGGTCGCGCTTGGCGAGAACAAAGATGCGCTGGTGGGATTCGAACGCGCCGTTGAACTCGACGGCCAGAACGCTCAGGCCGCCTTCAATCTTGGTCTGCTTCTGGTAAACGAAGGCCGCATTGCACGCGCGCTACCGTTGCTTCGCAAATCCGTGGACAAAGTCGGGGCCGCCGAGCAGGCCGCCG
>JANXPR010000195.1 GCA_025357215.1 Acidobacteriaceae bacterium
TCTTCGCAAACTCAAGCTTACTCGGTCCCGACTGGAGCCGTCGTTGTTATGAAATCAATTCTGAGCTTGCGAAGGAGAGGAATCTGCTTTTCCGATCGCGGCGATCACGTTGCGATTTCGGCGATCACCCGATGCCGCGCTTTTCAGCGCGGCCTCCCTCCCCCTTCATCCCAAGTTCTAAAGGACTTATGCAAGTCATCCCAACGATCATCTTCCGAATTGTCATTCCGATCCTGAGCTTGCGAAGGAGAGGAATCTGCTTTTCCGATCGCGGCGATCACGTTGCGATGTCCGGGGCCCCCAGCTTGCGCCGCACTTGCGCATGCTGGGGTGGGGTGTCGGCGATCACCCGATGCCGCGCTTTTCAGCGCGGCCCTCCACCCCTCTTCATCCCAAGATCTAAAGGACTTACGCGCCTCATCCCAAGCCAGAACTGCGCCACCCCTCGGCCGTGATGTTTAGATCCATTGTAGCCTTAGCGAATTTTAGACGAAAATACAGTTCTTAGCAATACAAGAGTTAGTTTAACCATCCTGTTTTACTTTGTCATCCTCCAGGGAGTTCTCTCAACGGCATCGCCTGCCTTCCAAAACTGCACTCAAATTCTCGCCGTACTCAAGCTCTCCCGTAAGTGCACAGTGTCATCTTCACCGCATGACATCTGTCACTTGGCTTTCAATAGCTCCCGCCGGTTCTTGCTCAGGTCGCGACCGTCCCGTTCTTCCGGCATGGGCGCATCACCTTTCAGCCCTTCCCACAGGATTTGGTTGAAGGCTGCGGTGTCCAGTTTGTCTTCCTCGTTGAAATCAAAGCCTTGGGTTTTCGCGTCCCAGTACGCGGCGTCATGTGCAGGTTTTGCCGGCGCCGCAGCCTTGTCTGCCGGTAGCGGCAGTTGCGTGGTCCGCAACACGGCCGGGACTTTTGCCGTGTATGTCCATTCCGACTGCTGGTCGCTGAAGACATCGGTCATCGGCGGTTGCAACGTGTCGTAGAGTCCCAACGGTTTCATCCCCAGGACTTCTTCAATCGTCCGCAGCATGCTTACCGTTGTGTAATGTTCTTGCACCACCGCACCGTGTTTCACATAAGGACCGATCACATACGCGATGCTGCGGTGCGCGTCCACGTGGTCCGGACCGTTCTGGGCGTCGTCTTCGATGATAAAGATCAACGTGCTGTCGGCGTACTTGCTGTGCGCGATCTTATCGGCCACCATGCCGATGGCATAGTCGTTGTCGGCCATCATGGTTTCCACGGTGTTCACGCCGTCGGCGGCTTCCTTGAAGCTGCCAAAATGGTCGTGCGGTAGACGCAGAAACTCCAGGCTGGGGAATTTGTCCTGTTTTACGTAGTCATCAAACTCCCGTTCCCATTCCTTGAAGCGCCAGTAGTCGGCAAAGCGCATGTCAAAACTGCGGAAGTAAGGGTCGGTCACGTCTTGCAGCCGCGTGTTCGTGGGGAAAGCCACGCGCAACTTGCTGGTAAACGGATCATGCAGCAGCGGCAGCGCCGGACCGCCATTCTTGGTCGCCGAATAATGCGCCAGGTCAACATAGAAGCCGTAATTGCGCAAGGTAAGTCCCGCGCGCAGGGCTGAGTCCCAGAGATAACCCATTCCGCTTTCATTTTCAGACCCAGAATCTTCCGGACCGTCCGGAGCAGAAACGTCGCCGTGGCCGGGCATTTGATCGTCCGCGTCGTCAAGCTTGCCGCGGAACCGGGTTTCCGGTGTTGTGCCTGCGGTGTTGATGCCGCGATTCAAGCCCTCAACGTCATAACCCGGACCGCGCCCGGCATAGTTCAGCGGGATGGTGCGCTCGGTAAAGTCCGTGGCCCGCGCCGCTGTGCTCCAGTTCCAGCCGTTGCCGCTGACTTCGCCGCTATCATAAAAATTATCGAGCGTGACAAAGCGCCGCGCCAGGTCGTGATGGTTGGGCGCCATTGCGTCTGGGAACAAGTTTAGTTTAGGGTCGCCATTGCCTTTTTCCAGGTCGCCCAACACTTGGTCATACGACCGGTTTTCTTTCACGATGTAGATCACGTGCTTGATCTTTGTCCGTAGGAAAGAAAAAAGCTTTTCACCGCGCGCGCTTTCCTCAGCCGATTTGCCTTCCGCCGGGCCCGCAAAATGGTTGTTGCGCGCAACTTGCTTTGTCAGCTCTGGCAGCTCTGCTTGCGTCGGCCGCGGAATTACTTGCAGATTGCCTTTCTCCAGTTGCCATATGTATTGCTGTTTAAGCGCGCAGGGCCGTTCGGACTCCCGGGAAAAAGTATTGCGGCATCCGCCGGGATTCGGTCCGGCATTGGACTTGGCGTTCGCCACATACAGCATCTTTCCATCGGCACTTACGCTCACCGCGTTCGGATACCATCCCGTGGGAATCAGTCCGATCACCTGGCTGTCGTCCAGGTCTTTGTCCAGGCGTATCACCGCCACGGAATTCGTTCCGCCGTTGGTGACATACAACGTTCTCTCGTCGGACGCGAGCGCCAGCCCCGTTGGGTTGGCTCCTTTGCCGCCGGTTTTTAAACTAGGAAAGCCCGCCAGCATGCCGCCGGGCGCTACGGTCTTGATGTCGGCGATTACGCGGTCTTTTTCCGTATCGATCATCACCACCGAATCGCTATTGTCCGCGACGGCGAAGAGCACACTCTGCGCCTTGTTCAAAATCATTTTTCCCGGCTGGCCGTGCGTCTTGATGCGCGCGCTGACCTTCGGTTCTCCGCGCAGGTCCAGTACTACAATCTCGCGGTCGCGCAAACTGGAAACATAAGCCTTGTCGTTGCCCTTGAACGCCACGCCGTACGGATACTCGCCTCCGGCCACGCCCTTCTTCGCCGGATCGCTTTTTCCCGGACGCAGATCCAGTTCCGCCACAACTTTCTTTGCGACTAGGTCAATCAGCGAAACCGAATCGTTCATGTTGTTGGCGACGAGCAACCGTTTGCTGTCCGCGCTAACGGCCAGTCCAGCGGCGATGGGCTTGGTGTGCCCGGTCTTGCTCGTCTCGTCGTCATCGATGCCCAGGCCAAACTTATGTCCCAGGGCGATGGCTGGCAGCTTCTCCACCCACCGCGCCGGTTTGTCGAGCTCTACTTCAAGGTCAAATACGTGGACGTTGTCGTCCGGCCCTCCGGCGACGTAAAAATGTTTGCCATCGGGCGCCCAGGCAATGCCCATGTGCGTGTTGGGTATCTGCAACACTTGCTGTTTTTTCGGAGGGCCCTGCGCCGCGCTTTGATTCGGTCTGAGGTACGGATCTCCTCCCAGATTGAAAACGAAGACGTATTCGTTCGAAAGCTTCGGAACCGCCTTGGCCTTGATATCAGAAATGGTATTGAAACCGCTGGTGAGCACCAGCAGCGTGCGGCCGTCTGGACTGAGCACGGTAGAAATAGGATGGTCAGCCGTGAAGTCGGGCTGGCCCGGCAGGTCTGGATTCAACGCCAACAGGATTGATCCGCGCGCCGCCGTGGGCGTGATGCTCATGCCGGTCGGCAAAATCTCTGAGGGTGGCTTGGGTTGCATGTCCGCCGTCCCGCCGTGGGCTTTCAAATCGCTTTCCAGTTGCGCCGTGGAGATCGCGCCCAGCGAACTGTTTAGCAGTGCGGCCAGCCTAAGTCCACCCAGCGCGAGCTTTTCTTCTACAAGCTGGATGTTCGCGTCGTAATACGCTTGGTCAACGTTCGTCGGCTTGGCATCCAGCATCTGCCGTGCTTGCAGGTGTGACTCGTTGGCCCAATCGGCTACCGATCCCGTCGCTCTCTGGTCCAGTTGTTTTTCCTTGATCAGTTTTTCCAGGCGCGCCACATACTGTTCTTCCGTTAGGCCGGAATGTTCGAGCAGGATGCTGTCCCAGATCCAGTGCAGATTGCAGGGATAGTCTCCGCACTGCGGATTACCAAACGCCGGCAGCTTGATGTCATTGCCTCCGCGGGCTTCATCAATGGCGTGGAGGGGTTGCTGAATGTCGCCGACGAAGTGGACCAGCCATTTCAACGCTTCAACGCGCTTTTCATAGGACGCGCCGCCATCGGCAAGCACCTTGGTAAACATGTCGATCCGGTCCACCACGCAGTTGTGATGGTCGGTGAGCGCGTCTTTATGTTTGTCCTGCGGACGGAAGCAGTCGCGTTCCTGGGAAAATCCCGGCGCGTCTTTGGGGATGTCCACAAAGTGCCAGTCATAACTTTCGTCGCGATCGTGGCGTACCTGGTCCGCCCAACTAGCAATGGACGCCAGGCTGTCCGGTCCCAACAGCAGGCGCAGGTTGGCCCTGGTCTGCGGCGTGAGCCGGGCTTCCGCCAGGTCGCCGATGGCGGAATGGCCTTTGGGGTACCAGGCAAAAAGCTGCGTGGAAACAAAAGCCAGTAACAGGAAGATCGCGCCAGGTTTTTTCATTGCGGCCCTATTCTACTTGTCCGTTTTTCGGTTGACCGATATTCGATGCAAAAAGAAAAACGCGGCAGCCATTTAAGCTGCCGCGTTGGTTAACTTGAAAACAAATCGCGGTTAGAAGTGGAAACGAGCTCCAAACTGGATCTGCCGCGGGTTGTAAACAAAGTTGCTGTTGGTGTTGGTGATGGAGCCAAACAGCGGAGCGAATGGCGTGGCTGAGGTTGAAGGTGAAACGTTCGAACTCAGGCACGGGCTCGCGGTCGAGCAGGCTACAGGCGTTCCGTTGGCTTGCAGAATCGTGCCGGTGGAAACGATGGAATAGGCCGTCGTGTTCACGCCCGTTACGTTCTGTTTGTTGGCGAGGTTGAAGAAATCGGTCAGGATTTCCATTCTGTAACGTTCCGTAACGGCAAAGCTCTTGGAGATACGGAGGTCCGTGATCCAAGTGGTGGGCTGCCGGAACGTGTTGCGTCCAATGTCCAGGCGGTTGCTGCCGTTCGATCCATTGATGCCGCCCAGTACGCCGCCCGGCCCGCTGCCGGAGACGTTGGCGCTATATGGAAGGCCGCTCTGAATCTGGTAGATGGGGGAAATTTGCCAGCCCTCAACCAGATATTTGGCCCAGCCGTCTGCCTTGAAGGGTGAAGTTGCCACCATATTCAGTACAAAGCGCTGCGGAACGTTGAAGATGGAGTTGCCGTATTCCTTGCTCAGGTTGGTCGGATCGAGCAAGGAGTTGGTGGCGGTGAACGTGGTGCCGTTCACGCCGTTGTCCAGAGCATGCGAATAGGTGTAGTTCGCGTTGAACTGGATGTGGTGGCTCATGCGGTGCGTCGCCTGGAAAGACAACGCCTGGTAATTGCTGGTCACGCCACTGAAGATGTCCGTCGTGGAACCGAAAGCCGCGTTCGGACGGGCCGTGTTGAACAGGTTCGTGGTGTAGGTGGCGCCGGCGAGAGGACCGCCGTTGACCACTTTATAGGTAATGGTTCCGGCTGCCGGACCAACGTTGGTGTCCACAAAGCTCGGCAACTGGCGGCCAAAGCTTCCCAGGTAGCTCAAGGAGAGCACCGTGCCCCAGCCCATGTCATGTTCCAGGGTCAGGTCAGACTGGCGAATCTGCGGCAGTTGGAAGTTCGGATCGAAGTACGTGATATTCCTGCCCGGCAGTGCAGAGCCGGCGGGGAACACCACGGGGAAGGCCGGCGCGGTAGTCTGTGCTGGAGTAAAGCTCACAGACGCTTGGCTGCCCGGCGCGCCAGTGTTAGTCAGCGCGCTGAACACGGTGGAGTTGATCACGCGGCCATAGTAGATTCCGTAGCCGCCGCGCAGAATTGTCTTACCTTTGCCAAACACATCAAAGGCAAAACCCACACGCGGTCCAAAGTTGTTGTTGTCGCTCGGCAACTGTGCCGTCGGCGCAAAGTTGGAGTTGGCCAGGAACGCATTTGGCAACATTTCACGCTCGTAACGCACACCCAGTGACAGGCTCAAGCGCGGGGTGATTCTCCAATCGTCCTGCACAAAGAAGGCGAGGTCCTTGGTCTGGAACTCAAAGCCCAGAGGACCGAACGCCTGCGTGTAGGAGGTGTAGCACGGTGCCGCGTGGGCCGGCGTGCCAGCCGAGCAAGAGTTCGGCTTGTTCAGGTCAGAGAAGTAATTCAGCAGGCTGCTGTAGCTGTAGCTGCCGAATCCCGTGGCCAGATTCTGCGAGTTGTCGTTCACGTGGCTGAAGTCGAAACCGAACTTCAAGCTGTGTTTGCCGTGGGTCCAGCTCATGGTGTCGGCAACCTGCCAGCGCGACTCATCCGGGAAGCTGGGACGGGTCAGGAAGGTCGGCGTGCCGAACGTAAATCCGTTGGTGATGGAAACCTGCGGGGGCAGTCCCAGCGGATTGGTGAACGTGCCGGTGTTGAGCAGGTTGGCCTGTTCGTATGGAGTGGCCGTCTGCGTATTTTCGTATTCAAAGTCGCGGCCATACTGGAAGCGGACTTCGTTGCCCATGGTGGGCGTGAAGAACGTGTTCAGCTTGGCGACGCCCCAGGTGTCTTTCACGTAGTCATTGCCAAAACTGGCGATGCCGAACGTGTTGGTGGACTGGGTCTGAATGCCGGCGGGTGAAGACCAGCGCATGCGGTTCAGCGTAAACGATGCATGGTTCTTTTGATTGATCTGCCAGTCAATCTTGGGCAGGATGATGTCCTGGTCGCCTTTGCGGGCCACCGGGCCCAGCATGGTGTTCAGGCCAGTAAGGTCAGAGTTGTAGACGCCGAGCGCCGCGTCCAACTGTGCCTGACTCGGGTTCGTGGCGCTGCTCAGCCCGTTGAGGCGCTGCGCCAGAGTCTTGATGTTGTTGTTCGTCAAGACTGCA
>JANXPR010000199.1 GCA_025357215.1 Acidobacteriaceae bacterium
CAGCGGTTCAGGGCGAAGGTTCTTGTCGATAACTTCAATCGGCTGAGAACCAAGGCGCGCGCAAGCTTCTTTCCAACTGAGGCTGCGCGAAGGAGCTGACGCAACGCGGATGGTCCCGTTCACGGCTTCCAGTTCCTCGGGCTTGGCCTGTAACGCAGAGGCTACCTTGGCGAAGAGCTGTTCGCGTGCGTCCACTGCCGCGCGGCGTGTGGAAGTGGTGACACCGCCAATGGTTGTGCTGCCGCCTGATCCGCCGGATTGCGGATAATCGCTGTCACCAATTTTGAGGACGATCTTTTCTATCGGCAGACCCAGCGTGTCACCCGCGACCTGCAGAATGCACGTGCGGGTTCCGGTGCCCAGGTCCTGCGTGCCCATCTTCATCTCAACCGAACCGTCCGGCTGAATGGCGAGAGAGCATGTGCTGTCGTGCCCACGCCCGCCCCAGGTTTGGATGGCCAGACCCAGGCCGCGCTTGACCGGACCAGAACCGTTCTGCCCGCGCGGACGCCATGCTTTCTTCCAGCCGATCAAGTCGGCGGCGATGAGCAGTTCGTCGCGATAGGTTTCGTCACGCTTGAAAGGATTGTCTTCCGGGGCCGTGAGCTTGATGTTTTTCAACATCATGTCCAGCGGGTCCATATTCAACATGGCGGCAAGATCTTCGAGCGCCGCCATGGTGATCAGGCAGCCTTGCGGATGGTTCGGTGCCCGCCACGCGCGAGCCGGACCAGTGTTGGTCAGCACGGCTACGTGGTTTTTGCGCTGGTGGGGAATCCTTACGACATACGGCATGGGTGGAGCGCCGCCACCGCCCGGTCCACCGGTTCCCCAGGAGTTTGATTCCCAGGCCACGATGGTGCCGTCTTTCTTGGCGCCGACTTTCACTTGAGCAAAAGCCGAGGGCCGCGCTCCTGCCAGGGCAAGTTCCGCGTCACGTTCCAGCATCACGCGTACCGGTTTTCCTCCGGCTTTTTGCGAGACCTGAGCGGTGTAAACACCCCAGCGGTCAATGCCGAACTTGCTGCCAAAGCCTCCGCCAACGTGGTCCTGGTGAACGTGGACGTTGGACGCCGGAATCTTCAGCGCGCCGGCGTATTGCCCCGACAAACCTGAAACGTTCTGGGTTGAGTGGTACGTGAGCAGATGGTCTTTGTCTGTCCATTCGGCGATGGATCCATGGCTTTCCATGCAGCAGTGCGTCACCACGGCGCAACCATACACGCCTTCAGAAATGACTTCGGCTTCCTTGAAAGCAGCGTCAGGATCGCCCTGCGTGCGCTCGTCTTCTTTCTTATAGGGCGACTTGCCTTTTTCGGCGGGCGGCTTAACCGGAGAAGCCTGCAGGGTCTTGATCACGTCTTCGCCGACCTTGTTTTGCCGCATCTGGGCAACCATGTTGTCCGTGACGGCGAAGCTGATGCCGCGCTTCTTGATGCGCTTGATGATCTGCGGTTCAGGCATCTGGTTGATGAACAGTCCAATCAGGTCGTCCTGAGCCATGGGTCCATCATCGGCAGTCACGTTTCTGGGTGGCGAGAAATCGTCAACCCAGTGCGGCAGGCGTTCATACTCGACTCTAATAAGCCGGGCTGCGTCGGATGCCACACGCTCATCAACAGCGGCCACCACAACGACATCGTCTCCAGCCCAGTGGATTTCGCTACCAACTCCCTGGATCACGTGCACGGCGGCAACGCCCGGCATCTTCTCCGCGGCTGAAGTGTCAATGCTCACCACCTTGGCGTGCGCGTACGGGCAGCGCACCACTTTGCCGTACAGCATGCCGGGACGATGAACGTCATAGGTGTATTTGGCGCGGCCAGAAACTTTTTCTGGACCGTCCACGCGGGAGAGGCGCTTGCCGATGAGCGTGCGTTTTCCCGCGGCAGGCCATGTGTATTTCGTGGTTTCGTCGGCCATGGTTAAGCTCCTTTCCCGGATTTCGCGGCTTGCATCACGGCCAGGCGCATGCCGGCGTATGTGCCGCAGCGACAGAAGTTTCCGCCCAGCCCGGTCTTGATCTGTTCCTGCGTAGGGTTGGGATGCTGCTCAAGAAATGCCTTGGTGGCCATGACAAAGCCCGGTGTGCAGAACCCGCACTGCTGCGCGTCATGGTCAACGAATGCCTGCTGAATAGGATGCAGGTGGCCCGGTTCGCCCAAGCTTTCGATCGTCGTGATTTCGCGGCCCTGAACGTCAATCGCCAGGAGGGAGCAGGCGTATACCGTCTTGTTGTCGATAAGCACGGTGCAGGCGCCGCAGGTGCCGCGATCGCACACGCGCTTGGAGCCGGTAAGCTCAAACTCGTCGCGTAGCGCGTCCAGCAACGTGACCCGCGGTTCCAGTTGTGCATTCATCTTCTTGCCGTTCACCAGCAGTGTGACTGGAACCTTCCCGGGACCGTGGACTGCGACTTTATCTTCTGCCGCTGCCAGCGCGGAGGCCTGGGCCACGAGCGGGACGGCCGCGGTGACGCCGGAGATCTTGAGGAAGTCACGGCGCGAAACTCCCTTTGTGGTCGGCGATGAAGACCCTTCAGGTTGATGAGGTTTTTTCTTGTCAGGCAGGTCGTCCACTGGTGTGCCTCCATGGCTTTCGGCTTTCGGCTTTCGGCTTTTCAACTCGCGCTTGCAACTTGGCGGTCAGCTCGGAAAACAGCGCGATGCGAAAACTGAAGAATTGTAACTCGGAGCCGCGTGGTGTGTCTTCATCACTTCGCGCCACAAAGCGCCCGCCAGACGCGAACTATACAAGTTTTAACCTGTTGTTTCGGCCTAAGGCGAGGAAAAACTGCTACCATCCTACTGGCTTCAGGAGCATCTTCTTCAGGGGCACTTTTTTAAGATGGCTAAGATGGCAAGCAGCAACGGTCTTCTTTCGGCCTTAACGGTTTTGTGTCTCCTTTTGCTGCCGGGAACAAATGCTCGGATGAGCAAAGAAGTCGCTGGGGACCGGGCACAGTTAGCGCCGGCCCAAGCTATGCCGCAAGACGCATCGCAAAACCAGACTCGGACTTCCAAGCCACAGCAGCCAGCGACGCCTTCCGCCAGTCCTGAAGCACCGCCCCAGAGATCAGCAGAGCAAAGTTACGAATCCGCAGCCGTGCTGAAAGCCGTAACCCGTCTGGTGGTGGTTGACGTGGTTGCGGCAGACAAAAAAGGCGACGCCGTCACTGACTTGAAGCAATCCGACTTCACCATTTCGGAAGACGGCAAAGAACAAAAGATCAGTGTGTTCAATTTCCAGCAGCCGGCTTCAGTTACGGAAACGGCAGCGCGTCCGGCGGAGAAACTGCCGGAACACGTATACACCAATGTTCCGACTTACAACGTAAACAATGCACTGAACATAGTTTTGCTGGACGCGTTGAATACAACCACGCCGAACCAGGCTTACGTGCGCGACCAGATGATCCACTATCTGGAGAAGATGCCGGAAGGGCGTCCGGTGGCGGTGTATACGCTGGGAACCAAACTCCGCTTGTTGCAGGATTTCACTTCAGACCAGGCGCTGCTCAAAGAAGTGATGCGCAAGCTCAAGACCAGCAGTTCTGCTTTGCTGGACAATCCCAGCGGCGGACCCGAAGCAGAAATGCTACCCGCGGGCGCGGCGGACTCGGGCGCCATTCCCGCTTCCATGCTGGACGCCATGATGCGTTTTGAGCAGGAAGCTACATCCGTCCGTCAAGACATCCGCGTGACCTATACCATCAACGCATTGACGGCGCTTTCGCGACAGCTAGCCGGCTATCCCGGCCGAAAGAATCTGATATGGGTTTCAGAAGCTTTCCCCTTGAGCGTTGACCCCAACATGGAATTAAATGGCGACGTGTTCGCCGGCACTCGTAATTACGGTCCACAACTGGCCACGGCGGCGGACGCATTAATCAACTCCCAGGTGGCCATCTATCCGGTGGACGCGCGCGGACTCGCGGTGTCCTCTGTTTTTAGCGCCGACAATACCGGTCGCGATAAATTCGGGCGGTCTCGTTCCAGACCCGGACGCCTGGGCACAACATTGAGCCAGGAATCCGCCGTACTGCAATCGGCCCACGGCACCATGAACGATCTGGCAGAAAGAACCGGCGGCAAAGCTTTCTACAACCGCAATGACATTGATACCGCGATCCGCAAAAGCATGGATGACGGCTCAACGTACTACATTCTTGCTTACTATCCTGAGAACAAGAACTGGAACGGAAAATTTCGTAAGATCCACGTGACCGTGAGCCGTGCGGGCGTGAAAGTGCGCCACCGCCTGGGCTACTACGCCGTAGACCCAAAATCTTTTGCCGAACGAAACCAACGGCAACAGGCGGACATTTTCAGTGACGCCATGTCCCTGGACACGCCGGTAGCCACCGAACTTGGATTCAAGGCCGGAGTCGTTGCGCCCTCGGCGGCCACACATGAAAAAGTGCTGGTCAATTTTGGTCTCGATCCTCACGCGGTAAGCTTTGCCACGGACGCAGAAGGGCTGCATCACGCAAAAGTCGAATGCGCCGTGACAGCGTTTACGCCCAAGGGAAAGTACGTGAAAAGCATTTCCGGCAACGTGGACGCCGCCCTGAAACCAGAGACCTTCAACAAAGTGATGCACAGCATTTTTCCCTGCCAGCAATATATTGACCTGCCCGCGGGAGACTACCTCTTGCGGATCGGCGTACGCGACGGCAACACCGGCCTGATCGGCACCACCAACGCCAAGGTGGTGGTGTCCCAGGCGGCCAAACCTGCCGAAAACAGGCCGTAAGAACGGCTAATTACAGGACTGACTGCGAGTTTTTACTCCCTTTTGACATCACCTCTTCTGCGCAACGAGTACGCTGATGTCCGAGGCAATTTGCCATGAAAAAGACCTTTTTATTCGCAATGCTATTGGCTTTCGCCACAGGAGTTTCCGGGGCGCAAAACGGGCCGCAGAACGGCGGTGGTGGTCCAAGAAATTTCCCGCCCGGAGACATGACGGCGGGCAAGATCGTCTCCGTCAGCAAGGACTCACTGGTGATCGCCCCCCTGGCAGGCGGTGAATCGATCACCGTGCTGCTCAGCCCGGATACGCGGCTCACGAAGCAACGCCAACCGATCAAGTTGGAAGAGATAAAGAAGGATGATGTCGTGTTCGTCCGTGGCGATAAGAAAGATTCAACCGTGCAAGCCACCATGGTGGGAGTACTCTCGCCGGAAATGGCTGAAAGACTACGCCAAGGCGGCGGTGGAATGTTTGCCGCTGGCGGCGGCCCCGGTGGCCAGCAGATGAACCGTGAAGATCTGGGCAAAAAGTTTATTGCTGGTGAAGTAAAAGCTATCGACGGGGTCAAGTTAACGATCGCGCGTCCGGACGGCCAAAGCCAGGACATTGAGGTGGACGAAAACACTTCCTTCAAGAAGGGCGAAGAAAGCATCACGCTGCCGGACATCAAGGTTGGCGATTTTGTTTTTGGCCCGGGCGAGTTGAAAAACTCAGTGTTTGTCGCCAAAACCCTCAACGCAGGCCGCGGCCGCACGATGAACCGTAACCGTCGTGGTGAAGGCCCCCCGCCAGATCAAGGGAAACCGCCAGCACAATCACCAACAGCCGACAAGCCCGCGGGCGACGGTCCGCCGAAATACTAGGCCTCAATCCTAAAAATGAATATTCGCTGCAAATCGATTTGCGGTTTTGCCATTTTTTTGGCGTTGGTTTTCTGGTGTACTCCACCGGTCTCAGGACAGACCGCGCCTTCTGCCTTTGGCGAAATCACGGGCACCGTTAAGTCTGGCAACATGCCGCTTCCGGGTGTAACCGTGAGCGCCGCCAATTCGCTGACCGGAAAAAAATACGTTACGTCGACTGACGTTGACGGCAGCTTCAAAATTCTGGTCGGAGGAAAAGGCCGCTACGTTGTGCGGGCGGAATTTTCGGCTTTCGCGCCAGCAACCCTGGAACTGGTCATCAACGAGCAGAGCCGCAACGGTAAAGCCGACCTGGCGATGGTCCTGCTCTCCCGCGTTCCTAAAAACCCGGAACAAGATCAAGTCCAACAACTGGCCCAGCAGCTTGGCGGAGTGGCCCGCCAGGGCATGCAGCAACTGGCGCTCTTCGGCTCGGGCGATCTTGGCGGCGGTGGAGCATCTTTAAACAATGACGCCGCGTCTATGGCGGGTGCGGGATTGCCGAACGCCGGTCTCGCCGCCGACGGCGGTTCGGAATCCGTGGCGGTGTCCGGCGCCATGGGCCGCGTGGAACAAAACATGTTTGATCCCGGAGAAATGCAGGACCGCATCGCCGACCTGCGCGACCAACTACAAACACAAGGTGGCACCGGGACGATCAATTTCAACGGCGGCTCCGGCAATCTCCAGATGCTTGGCGGAGGTTTTGGCGGCGGTGGCTTTGGTGGTGGCGGGCCCATGGTCTTTATGATCGGCGGCGCGGGAGGCGGAGGCGGGGGACGAGGTGGCCGGGGACGCGGCTTCAACGTGAACAAGCCACATGGCTCTATCTTCTTTAACTATGGTGGATCAATCCTTGACGCCAAACCCTACTCGCTCAACGGCCAACCCGAGAACAAGGCCGACTACAACCAGGACCGCTTTGGCGCCACCGTGGGCGGCCCGCTCAACATTCCTCATATTTATCACGGCGGCACCAAGACATTTCTCTTCGGTAGTTACACGGGAAGCCGTAGCAAGAATCCTTACGACGTGTTTTCAACCGTCCCCACGCTGGCGGAACGCGCCGGTAACTTCGGGGGTTTGCAAGTCCCAAGCATTAATCCGGCGGCCGCACAGATTCTGAATTTCATCCCGGAACCCAACTTGCCTGGGACCACCAGGAATTTTCATTTTGTTTCGGCCAGCCCGACGCATTCTGACACAGCGTTTGTCCGCTTCAATCACAGCTTTGGCGCCGACCAGGGGTTGCTGGGCGCCTTTGGACCGCGCACGCAGCAACGCCAGCAGCAACGGCAAGCGCAGCAACAAAGTGACAACAAACAGAGCGGTGAAAAGAAAAAAGAAAAGACCAAGTGGTCCCAGAGCATCAACGGCGGATTCAACTACAACAACGTCCGCAGCACGGTCTTGAATCCTTTCCCGGGACTTGGCGGCAACCAGGCTAGCCACAACTACAACTTCAGCTTCGGACATTCCGCGGTGAAGGGCCTGTTCCTGAATTCGCTGCGCGTGAACTACAACCGCGCCAATTCTCAAACCACCAACCAGTTCACGAACATCAACAACATTGAAGGCGCGCTGGGCATCACCGGTGTATCGCAGCGTCCGGCGGACTTTGGCCTGCCCACGCTGAACTTTGCTCCCGAATTCAGCAGCCTGCAAGACCTGACGCCGCAATTCCGCACCAACCAAACGTTTTCCATTGGCGATTCCATGAGTCTCACGCACGGAAAACATTCCTGGACGTGGGGAGGCGATTTCCGTCGCCAATTCCTTGACACGCGCAACGCCGCCAACGCGCGCGGAACATTTATCTTTACCGGCGGGGCTACCGGCCAACCGTTTGCGGATTTTCTGGAAGGCTTTGCTCAGGAGACCACCATCCAGTTTGGCGCGGAAGACTATCGCTTCCGGTCAAACTCTTTCGATGTTTACGCGCAGGACAACTGGCGCGCTGGCAAGAACCTGACGCTGAATCTGGGATTGCGTTACGAATTCGTCACGCCGTTTGCTGAGGTTAACGGACAACTGGCCAACCTGGACGTTGCGCCGGACTTCAGCGCGGTTGCTCCGGTGCTCCCCGGACAAATCGGGCCGATCACCGGCAAACGGTTCCCTGACGGCTTGGTGCATCCTGACCGCAACAACTTTGCGCCGCGCGTGGGGATCGCGTGGAAACCGCGGTCCAAGACGGTGGTGCGCGCCGGATACGGCGTAAACTACAACATTGGCCAATACGGACAGTTGGCTACGCAACTCGGATTCCAGCCGCCATTTGCCGTCGCCCAGACCAACCCGGCGCCGACGCCTACATCTCTCACTCTGCAAAACGGCTTCCCTGCTCCGGTGGTCAGTGCCAATCACATCTCCAACAGTTACGCCGTTGACCCTGATTATCGGCTGGCCTATGTGCAATCGTGGAATTTGAATATCCAACAGGAAGTAACCAGCAGTCTGGTAATCAACATCGGTTACACAGGATCGAAAGGCACCCATCTGGACATGCTGCGCGCGCCGGATGAACTTGCCACAGGCGGACCGCGGTTTGCGCCGTGTACGCCGATCACTCCCGTGGCCACGTCTTGCGTGTCGCCGTTTCTGTTTGAATCTTCACAAGGCTCTTCGATCTTGCATTCGGCGTCATTGCGCGTACGCAAACGGTTACGCCACGGATTTTCCGTTGGCGGGAACTACACGTATTCCAAGTCCATCGACAACGCGTCTTCCATCGGTGGAGGCGCGCAGGTGGTCGCGCAAAACGATTTGGACATCGCTGCCGAGCGCGGACTTTCCAGCTTTGACCAGCGGCACCGTTTCACCGCCGACTACATCTATCAATTACCGTTTGGCAAAGAAAAGAAATGGCTGCACAAAGACAGCTGGGCGGAGAAAACTTTCAGCGCGATTACCTTCAGCGGCAATGTGATGGTGGCATCAGGCTTCCCGTTTTCTCCGCGCGTGTTTGGCAACGCAACCGACCTGGGACGCGGCACTACCGGCTCGGCCCGATCTGGCGCCGGGCCAGTCGATTCAACTCAGCAATCCAACCATTGGCGAATGGTTCAATACCGCGGCATTCGTGGCTCCGGCGGGAGTCTTCGGCACGGCCGGACGCAACATCATTATTGGCCCAGGAGCGGTGAGCGCCGATATGTCCATTTCAAAGACTATTCAGCTTAAGGAAACGCAGGGCCTGGAACTCCGGCTTTCGGCCACCAACGTTTTCAACATTGTGCGCTACACGTCCATCGATTCGACGTTTGGTTCGCCGACGTTTGGGCAGGTCGTAGGAACGGGCTCTATGCGCAAAGCTCAGCTCACTGCGAGGTATAGGTTCTAGGGATGACATCTGGTCGAAAAACTTGGAACTGGCGGCAAGCGGTTTCTGCAACGATGATCGCCGCGCTGGCGCTTTCCTCCGGCCAGCCAGCTTTCGCTCAAGAATCGCCGGCGCCCCCACAACAAACAAGCAAGTCGCAACAGGGCCTTTACAAGTTCCGCGTGGAAAGCGAACTGGTGCTGGTCAACGTGGTGGTACGCGACAAGCAAGGCCAACCCGTAACCGGACTCAAGAAAGAAGATTTCACGTTGCTGGAAGACGGCAAGCCACAACACGTGAACAGCTTTGACTTTGAAAACCTAGACACCACGCCACTCACCGCCAGCGCTGGTCCCGGACAAACCACCGTGAACGAAACGCCGGCCCCGGCCAAGCCAATCTTGAGCCGCAAAGATGCTGAAGACGCGCTGAGCAACAAAAGAGTGATCGTGTTGTTCTTTGATCTCAGCTCCATGGGGCCTGATGAAACCCAACGATCCGTGGAAGCCGCCCGGAAATATGTTCAGACCAAAATGACGGCGGCAGACATGATCGCCATTGTGTCGCTGGCTTCGTCGCTGCGACTGGACCAGGACTTTACCGGCGATCGCGCGCGGCTGCTGCGCGTCCTAAACCGCTTCACCCATTCAGAAGGTCAGGGCATGGACAACGGCTCCACCGGCGACGCCGATGGGATTGAAGAAAGCGGTAACGCCTACACGCCGGACGAAACTGAATACAACCAGTTCAATACGGACCGTAAGCTGCAAGCGTTGCAGTCCATCTGCCAGGTGCTGGCCAAATTCAATCAGAAAAAATCTGTCATCTACTTTTCCAGCGGAATGACGCAGACTGGAATCGAAAACGAATCCGCCCTGCGCGCCGCCGTGAATACCGCGGTAAAAGCGGATGTGGCAATTTACACCATGGATTCTCGCGGACTGGAAGCCATGCCGCCCGGCGGCTCTGCCGCAACGGCGAGCCTGCGCGGGACGGCAATGTATTCCGGAGCAGCGGTACAGAACCAACTGGACGCCAACTTTGCCAGCCAGGAAACGCTTACCACGCTGGCCGCTGACACTGGCGGCAAAGCGTTTCTCGACACGAACGATCTGGGCCGGGTCTTTGATCGCGTGCAGCGCGATACGTCTGTCTACTACGTCCTCGGATTCAAGAGCACCAATCCGCTCAAGGATGGCAAGTATCGCCGCATACAGGTCAAGCTCAACCGTCCTGGATTGAACATAGAATTCCGCAAAGGCTACTACGCGCCCAAAGACTTTCAACATTTCAACGCGCAAGATAAAGATGAGCAGATGGAAGAAGAGTTGTCTGCTGAACTCTCCAGCACGGACGTAGCGTTGTACATGGCGGCTTCCTACTTCCGGCTTGACGACCGCCGCTTCTATGTTCCAGTCGCATTGGTAGTGTCGGGCTCGCAGATTCCGTTCACGCAGGGCGGAGACATAGACGCGTCACTCGACGTGATCGGCGCTGTACTGGACGAAGCAAAACGCCCGGTGGGGAGCGTCCGCGAAACCGTGAAACTGGCACTCGATGCGTCGCAGGAAGTGCGGCGCAAGAACGTACAGTACAGCACTGGGTTCATTCTGGTGCCGGGCAAATATCATTTCAAATTTGTGGTCCGGGAAAACCAATCCGGTAGGATTGGCTCGTTTGAAACGGACTTCATCGTCCCAGACATCAGGAAATCGCCGCTGAAGATGAGTTCGGTGGTGCTGGCCAGCCAGCGCGTGCCTTACAGCAAGAAAACCCAGAACCCGTTGGTGCGTGACGGCAACGAAATGGTCCCCAACATTGCGCACGTCTTTACGCCGGACCAGCACGTGTACTTGTTCTATGAAGTGTACGAGCCGGCAAAAGACAAATCACCGGAACCGGCAGACGCCAAGACGAAGACTTCAGCCTTCAAGAATCCCATCCACCTGCTTACCAGCATTGAATTCTTTAACGGCAAGGTCAAAACGTATGAGACCCCGCTGCTGGAAACACGGGAACTTACAGCACCTGAGCGGAAAGCGGCGGTCTTCCAGTTTGACGTTCCGCCGGGCCAGTTGAAACCCGGCTTGTACACGTGCCAGATCAACGTGATTGACGATGCGGGCGGAACGTTCTCCTTCCCGCGCTTGCCGATATTGGTCCGAGACAAACCAGAGATCCGCGAGAAACCATCGACTCCATCGAACCCAGCGAGCGGGGCCAAGTAGCAACACGCGGGACTCCAGAAGCCACTAACCAATTGGGGTAAAAAGCAAAAAGGCCAGCGCGACCTGGCCTTGTTTGCTTTGCTTTCTCAATGGAGAGAGAAAGGAACCTCTTGCGGCTAGCTGGGTGGAGCTACTGCCTTCTGGAACGCTCCGGAATCGGCGTGGGGCTTGACCGCATCTACCTGAACGGTGAAAGTGCATTCCGGGTCGCCGCGCAGCATGCAGCTGGTCTCGACCACGGTGACTTCTTCTTTAAAAAATTTAGCGGAGCCCTTGACCATGCCGCGGAGCAAGGCGCAAAGGCGGCGCGCTGAGCCGTAAGAAATGATCACCTTGCTGTCTGACAGGCGGTGCACCGCCAAACGGGGAGGCGTAACTCCCTGGTGAAAGCGCATGATCTTGTGGATGGTCTCTTCAGTGTTTTCCAGAAATTCCAGCAGGCCCCAATTGGGCTTGATCAGAAATCTGTATTGCTCAATCAGGTCGGGAACCATGAAGTTCCCAAAGTCTTCCAGCACCGCGGACGCAGTCAGTCCGGTCATCTGGCAAGCCAGGGTCACCAGGTTCAGGGCGTCGCCGTCAGGATAAACGGACGATGCCAGGTACATCTGATGCTTCAGTCCGGCCTTTTCGAGAAGCAGTTCCCAGGTTTCCTGGTTGTATCTTGCTTCCACGTATTTCTTCAGTTCGACGAATATCAACCCGTGCATTCTTCCCCCTTGCTCGTCCCGGAAAAGAGCGTTGCCCGTCTCACGAGTTGGACTATACACAGCGTGGTTGGGAAAACAACGTTACCTGCCTTGTGCTTCCGATTTCCAGAACAGAACCTGGTTATTAATTAAGCCGGTTCTGTACGGGGCTCTTGCCGTCCGCGGGTGTTACCCGCGAAAAACAAATAGATCGTTTTCAACGGCATAGCTGGAGTTGTTAGGGCTTGCTCATCCGCTGCTGGGGTCCGGGGGTACGCATGACGGTTACTCCGGGCGCTGCACTTCGGTTAGAGCCACATGTGACGCAAAACACAGCCGCAGAAAGATTTTTTGGCTCTCAAACTACCAGTAACAGACCACGGTAACTTGTCACTGCATTTGGCAGGCGGATAGAGTTGAGCCTGACAGCAGATCGTCAATTCAGAAACAACATTAGTCAGGAAAATAAGGGAGTCCAGATGGCGGCGATGGAGATAGTGTTTATTGAGTGTCCGTGGGGAGATACGTTTCCAGTCCGCAAGACGGCTGGCCGTTCTTGTGGAATTCAGAAGATCGTCTGCCCGGAATGCGACCATACGTTTGAAGTAATGCTGCCAGAATCCGTGGAACGTCTGTCTAAGGAACTGGTGAGCAGCTAGATTTCACGCCTCCGTGGTAATCTTTCTTGTTCCTTTTTATCCCCATGAACAATCCAACCGTCTCCCACGTAGACCTGCAAGCTGCCGCGCGGCAGGTAATGCAAGAAAACGGCTTTGAACCTGACTTCCCGCCTCCGGCCCTGCAACAGCTGGCCCAGATCAAGGCAGCGCCTCCAAATGTAACCGCAGGACCGGGCGTGCCCGATCTGCGCGGACTGCTGTGGTCATCGATTGACAACGATACGTCGCGCGACCTGGATCAGATTGAAGTAGCTGAGAAGCAGGCGGACGGCAAGGTGAAAGTGATGGTGGGCATTGCGGACGTGGACGCATTTGTGTCCCGCAGCACCCCTCTGGACTTGCACGCGGCAAAAGAAACCACCACGGTCTATACCGGCGTGCGCAATTTTCCCATGCTGCCAGAAGACCTCTCCACCGGGGCCACGTCATTGCTGGAAGACGCGGACAAGCTGGGCATGGTGACTGAGTTTCTTGTGGACACGCAGGGCACAACCAGTGGCCACAAGGTCTATCCCGCGCTGATGCGCAACAAAGCCCAGCTGACTTACAACGCCGTGGGCGCGTGGCTTGAGGACCGCGGTCCGGCGCCGCCCAAGGTAGCCAGCTCACCGGATTTGCAGGCGCAACTGCGGCTCCAGGACGAAGCAGCGCAGGCCTTGAAGAATGAACGCTATCGTCATGGCGCGCTGAACATCGAAACCACTGAAGTGCATCCCGTGGTCCTGAACGAGCAAGTGATTGATCTCCAGCGGCAGGAAAAGAACCGCGCGACGGAGCTGATTGAGGATTTCATGATCGCTTCCAACGGCGCGGTGGCCATGATGCTGGAAGAAAAAAAAGTTTCGTCGATACGGCGGGTAGTGAAAACTCCGGAACGCTGGCACCGCATCGTGGCGCTGGCGGCGCAACACGGCGGCAAGCTGCCGGCCCAGCCGGACTCCAAGGCGCTCAATGATTTTCTACAAGTGCGCAAAGCCGCAGACCCGGACCACTTCCCTGACGTTTCTCTGGCGGTAATCAAACTGATGGGCCCGGGAGAATATGTGCTGGAGCGTCCGGGAGAACCTTCACCCGGACACTTCGGGTTGGCCGTCCAGAACTATACGCACTCCACGGCGCCCAACCGGCGCTTTTCTGACGTGGTGACGCAACGCTTGATCAAATCCGCACTCGCCGGCGCACCGCGGGGGCCGTACTCGGATGACGAGCTCTCAGCTATTGCGCTGAACTGTACGCAAAAGGAAGATGCCGCCCGTAAAGTGGAACGAGCCATGACCAAGCGGATGGCAGCAGTAAACATGATGCGGCGCATTGGAGAAATGTTTGACGCGATTGTGACCGGAGTGACGCCGAAAGGGACCTTCGTCCGCGTGCTGAACCCACACGTGGAAGGACTGCTGGTGCACGGGGTAGGCGTGGATGTAGGCGACAAACTCCGCGTGAAACTGGTGAGCGCCGACCCGCAACGGGGATACATTGACTTTGTGCGCGCTTAGCTTTTCCGGCCCCGAGTTTTATTGGCGGGAAAGCGAAGATGCACCGCGGACAACGAACTCAGCGTCGTAAGGCAGGATGGATTCCAGCCAGGCATTCAGTTTCTTCTGCTCGTCGGCTTCCAACCGGGTGAACTTGATTCCGGCTTTTCCCGAGATCTGGTTCCACATGACAGAACCGGTCAACTCAAGAGTTTCGCGGCTTTCCGGTAAAGCAAATTTGAGTGTGACCAAAGCGCCTTGGGGTATCATCTCCCGCGCTTCCAGGCAAAGGCCCGTCTGGCTAATGTCCGAGATTTTGGTGTTTGGAACATTGCGCTGTCCGTTTTCCTGGACCAGAAGGCACGTGGTGGGGTGAATGCTCACTGGGTGACGAAACGCCGCGCGACGTTCCCGCAACATGGACCCGTAAGCGGCACGCAGGCTCTTGCCAAACATGTCAGCGCTAAACGGCTTCTGGACCACAAAGTGAATGCGCTTACCGCGAAGGTCTTCCGTCTTCAAAGCGCGTACCAGTCCGAAAATCATTTTGGGCGCGTGGGTCGATTCTGGTCCGGCAAGCTGGAAGGCGCCAGGCACATCGCTATCCAAAACGCCAAGGTCAAAGCGCAAGCGCTTCATAAGTTGGTCCGCAGCCAGGGCATTGGGAGCCACCTTAACGACTACGCCAAAATCTTCCAGCACTTTTTGCGTTATACCAAGCGTTCCGGGTTCATTGCACAGCAGCAAGGCGGAGAGGAATTCCATGCTAAATAAAGACCTCGAACATGGAAGTAATCGGCAGAAATGCGGGCCGCTTGAGTGACCGACGAGTAGCCGAGGCCTGAAAAGGGGACTCGGTTATGAGTGTTAGAAAAAATCTGCCTCAGGACCAGTCAAATGGCTGTTGTCTACGCCTTACCCCCATCAGAGAACCATGTTACTAACGGCCAATACACTCCTGTTCGCCCCGGCCACTTCAACTGTGGAAAAAACTATAAGTTATTGTTTATCAATATCTTAGACAGATGAAAAATGTTTTCACACACCCACTAAGACGATGGCCCTATGGTTACCAGCTTGCACACCTATATTTCGTCCGAACGATCCGACTCTAATAAGCAGCGAACAGATTTTCAGTCGCCTAAGCCTGTAGCTCTATAAAAATAAATGGCTTTTGCGTGAACGTCTCTCTGTTTTGCTGCTCTGAAAAACGCTTAAACGCCGGTAATTATTGCACTGCGGCTTCATGTAAATAGTTCATTCGGACATGGAGAAAATAATGGACGACTACCAAAAATGGTTGGAAGCTGCCGCAGACCTCGCTCAGGACATCGAGTATCTTCGTGAGTCACTGGAAAAAAAGGACTTAGAGCAGCTCCAGATTGCTTTGGCGGTGTATAAAGCCAACTCTGAAAACGGGGTTCCCTGGCCTAATCCAGATGACCTCTATTGCATACAAGCTCGTCCGAACGGAAAAGATGTAAGGGTATCCACCGAAATGCGCCAGGATTTCAGGCTGGCGAGCTAAGGATTCCCTGAGGGTAAAAACATGGCAAAGCTTAGAGTTCTGATCGCCGAAGAAGAGTCAGTTTCCAGCACACTGCTGAAATCCTCACTGCACTATTGGGGATGCGAAGTTGTGGCGGTTACTGACGGCGCCCAAGCTTGCCAGACATTACAGGCCGGGAATTTCGATCTGTGCATCCTGGACTGGGACACTCCCAAAGTAAGTGGTTTGGAACTTTGCCAGTGGATACGTTTCGCCGACTTAAAATCTCAGCCACACGTTATTCTGCTCACCAGCAAGCATGATTCGGAACGCATTCTGTCGGCTTACCGGGCCGGCGCCAACGACTTTCTGACTAAACCTTACCGTCTGGAAGACCTCCGGACCCGCGTATCGATTCTGGCCCAGAAGATTTCGCGCGTGGAGAACATTCATCGCGAAGTGAGCCGCATGGATCCTCTGGAATGCTACCGCCTTGATCTGGCATTCCACACCAAAGCCCTTTCCAGACTGTAAGAACCCATAAATTTTAGAGCTGAATTAATCAGTGCTTTTCGAGCACATGGACAGGTATACGTGTGAGCCGGGGTGCACAGGGCCCGCAACACTATGCAGCCCGGCTCTCACACGGTCTTGAGTGGGCATCCCCACAAATGGATCGCGGAGCAGGAAACTTGGCTTTCGAACTAAACTTCAACCGCCAGGGCGTTGACCTCTGTAACGTCAGCGGCATAGACCAAAGGGCGGTCCGGTTCAAGAGCGCTAGGGCGGAACCCGTTAAACCCTGAATCCAGAAGAATCTTGCGCAGGCGTTGCAAGCAGCGTCCGCGAACGAACCCGATCGAGCCCGTAGCCAAGCCCAGCCGGCGCGCAACTTCCGCGTAAGGCAGAGGAGGCTGCTCAAAAAACAGCATCTTTACCAGGTCGGCGCAGCGAGGCGGCAGCTGGTCCACAACGTCGCGGACAATCTGCTCCTGCTGTAACTGCACCATGGTTTCAGGAACGGTAGCAATCTCTTCCGCCAGCTCCGGCTCCATGGCATCCAGTTCCACATGGTTGGACTGCTTTTGCTTCCAGCGATAGGACTGGCGTACGGCCACGGTGATCAGCCAGGAACGAAGCGAAGACGCGTTTTTCAACTGCGGGAGGCAGTTGAAAACTTCAATGCATACCGCCTGGAACACATCAGCGGCATCTTCCGCCGACGCCCCGTACTTGAAGGGGATGGAGAAAATCAGACGCTTGTATTTGTCGATGAGGCGGCCCCAGGCCTGCTGATCGCCATCCAGGCAGCCCTGGACCAGGCGTTCATCCTCACTTTCAATGGGACGCACGCAGCGTACACACCGCGCGTCACAATCGTCATCTTCGTCAGTACTATTGGTGTCGAGAGTCTCGACGTTATTAAGCAAGGCCTGCTCGGCCGCTGCCAATTCCTCAATAAGAGGAGCGGCGTACGTCTCTAGGGATTTCATGATGCATTTTCCTTGTCCTGGGTTCCGTGCAATGTAGGCGTCGGGGGTCCGCGAGTTCCCGATTTAGAAATACGGGGAACTGCGCAAACACTTAGCGCGCCAAAAAAGAATCCAAAATGTATGGAATTACGGTGTCTTTTTTGGACACACTACGGCACAGAGAAAGGAAAATCAGATTCGCAGAGGCGAGGCAAAACTAATGTGGGCAGACTGCTCCGTTACATTATTCACGGTAACAGCCAGGTAAACCAGCCTGGGAGCCTGATAAAGCCATCTTAAGAGCGAAGGCAACAAGTGCATGATCCCGACAAACACCAGGAACATGCCGATCACGCAAAAGGTGGTGATCAAATGAATTTCAAGATCGCCGGTGGCTACCGGAAACGCGTCCCAGCTATCCAGCTGCATGAAAGGTGAAAACACAATCATGGCCAGGATGGCGAGCAGTACGAGTTTGCGAAGCTTGTGCACCATATCGGTAGGGTGCTTTCCCCCGGAACCTTACAGGCGGGACTATAGCACGCGCGTTCTGAGCGACAAATGTTTTTTACAAGGCAAATCACACGAAGCCTTAAGAGTTTCCATAACTCATTTATAACCAACACGATACAAACAACAAAGGAGGCAAAAAAAACCAGAAACAGGTCATTGGGGCGGGGAATTATCAGATTCTTTAATAATTCAGCCTCGCCAGCTATATTTTTCCGCGGCGGGAAATGCACCACATCAGTAATGGCTGCGTTCGCATAGCTGTGGTGAACGTGGGTACCGGTAATCCTCCGGGTAATCATGCCCAATCGGGCAGTCTTCATAAGTTTTTTCCGTCCAGGAAACGACTGTGGGGGAAGGATCTGCGGATGAGAGGCGTGGAGTCCTTTCATCCGCGGTTTTTATTTTGGAGAGGTTCGCTGAGCTAAAAGCTCTGCGGCGACGAACTGCCTAGGGCTGGCTGTAGAGGGGAAAAGGAGAGCCATCCAGGTCAAGCCCAAGTTGCAGCCGGGCTCCTTCTGACATGCGTCCGGGATGCCACGGCGGATCGAGGACGACTTGCACGTTTACGGCCTTCACGGTGGGCAGGGCCTTCAATTTCTGCTCAATATCGGACTTGAGTACGTCCGCCATTCCGCAGCCGGGAGCCGTCATGGTCATCCGGATATCAATTTGATTGCCCTCTTCCATTGGCGCAACCTGGCATTCGTAAATCAGGCCGAGCTCGACCACGTTGACCGGGATTTCCGGGTCGTAAACAGTCTTGAGTTTGTCCCAGACAAGCTTTTCGCTGAACTCTTCCGGCACAGCGGCTTCAGCGGCTTCTGAGGTGAGGCCTAGAGCATCAGCGTCTTTGGAGTCAATGCGGATGAGGTAGCCTTGCTCGGTGATCACCGTATAGCTCCCGCCGAGTGCCTGCGACAAGCGAACTTGAGTGCCAGCAGACACAGGATGCGGCACTCCACTGGGGATCTGTGTTGCTTGACAATCACGGGTTAGGACTAAGCTTTCGCCGGGTTTCAAAATCGTGCCTCCCGAGAACCACCTCGGCTGCTACCGGTTGGGTATTCTTCCTAAAAAAGTCTTACTACGATACACGAACGCCCGCAGGGAACGCCTTTCCCTACTCGGTGGAGATGGCTTCCTGATCGCCGCGGATCGCTGCCCGCAACGTGTGCCAGGCCAAAGTCGCGCATTTTACGCGCAACGGAAACTCCGAAACGCCGGCGAAAACCGCCAGCTTGCCCATGTCTTCCGCCGGGTTGCCATGCCCGGTGACCAAATCATGGAACTGGGTGAACAGCGCTTCTGCTTGTTCCGTGGTCTTACCCTTCAAACTCTGCGTCATCATGGAAGCCGACGCTTTGGAAATCGCGCACCCGCTGCCACGGAAACTCAAATTCTCAATCGCGCCGTCTTTGATATCGAGGAAGACCGTGTAATGATCGCCGCAGAGCGGGTTATAGCCTTCCGCCTTATGGTTGGCGGAGGGCAACTCGCCGTAGTTCTTCGGCTTCTTGCTGTGCTCCAGGATCACTTCCTGGTAAAGATCGCGCAGCTCGGACATTAACTCATTACCTCGATGACCTTACGAATCCCGCGGACCAATACGTCCACTTCTTCATGCGTGTTGTACAGGCCAAAGGAGGCACGCGCGGTGGCCGGAATGCCAAAGCGCTGCATGACGGGCTGTGCGCAGTGGTGTCCAGTACGAACTGCAACGCCTTCGTGGTCCAGGATGGTGCCGATATCGTGCGGATG
The DNA here is from genome assembly GCA_025357215.1 of Acidobacteriaceae bacterium. Lineage (GTDB taxonomy): Bacteria > Acidobacteriota > Terriglobia > Terriglobales > Acidobacteriaceae > Angelobacter. The sequence continues at coordinate 19,284 of JANXPR010000199.1, forward strand.
AATGTTTTCAATCACGAACGAAAGCACCCCGGCTTTTTCCTTGGCGGTGCCGATCACGCTGACGCCGGGGATCTTCTGGACTTGCTCCGTGGCATAGTCGAGGATCGCGGCTT
>JANXPR010000207.1 GCA_025357215.1 Acidobacteriaceae bacterium
AACAGCGTGACTTCAGGTCCGCGATATTCGTGGATGAGAGTAAACGTGGGGCTGGTGACGGCTTCGGCTTCTGCTGCGTGAAAACCTTCCGCAATGCCTTTGACCATGGTGGTCTTCCCTGCACCCAGATCGCCGCGCAGCAGCACAATGCTGCCGGGCTTGAATTCGGCGGCGAGCTTGCGGCCGAGTTCGGTGGTTTCGTCGGCGGAATGGGTGTGGAAGGTTTTCATCGCTGGAGGTAGATAAATTTGTCCGCAGCCTGTGCCCGGCACACGGCCAGAGCTTCGCCGATGCAGCCAATTATGTCTGTGGCAATCATTGAGCTTTCACCGTTTAATTCGCGGGCGATGTCGCCGGAGAGCCCGTGTAGGTAGACTCCTTCGCTTACCGCCAGAGTGGCCCGCAAAGACGTTAGCAGGTCTTCAGTAGCCGCCCGTTTCCTGATCGCGGATTCGAGAATTTTCGGATTCAGGGTCTTGCCAGGCCGTTTAAGGTTCTGGCGCAATGCATCAACTATCTTGGCTTCCACATCGCGAAGTGACATCCGCCATGCTCTCGTCCCGTCAAGTCGCCGCGCCAGCAGGGCCCCCAATATTCCCGCCAGCACGTCACCGGACCCTCCCTTGGCCATGCCTGGGTTGCCGGACATGTTGACCCACACCTCACCATTGGGAGAGGCGGTCAAAGTCCGGTGGCCTTTGAGGACGACGATGGCGCTGCAGTCCTTGGCGACTTGGCGGGCAATGCGGAGACGGTCCCTTTGAATTTCGGCGATGGAGATGCCGGTAATGTGTGACATCTCTCCGGGATGAGGCGTAAGAACCAAAAGGCCTTCGCTGCGAAGTTCCTGGGGATGGCCGGCAAATGCGTTGAGGCCGTCCGCGTCCAGCACTATTTTTACTTGGTTCAGTTTAGGAAGCAGCTTTCGCACGAGATTCCCGGTCTCCGTATGGCGAGAGAGGCCCGGCCCAAGCACCACCGCATCTTTCCCTTGCAGCAGTTGTTCGATCCCCTCTAATGCCGACTCCGCCAAAGCGCCCGTGGCAGTTTCCGGCAGCGGCTCGGTCATGATTTCAGGAGTAAAGGCAGCAATGGTGGGCTGCACAGATTTAGGACACGCCACGGTAACTAGACCAGCGCCGGAACGAAGGGCTGCAATTCCCGCCAAGGCCGGCGCGCCGGCCTTGCCCACCGAACCGCCGATCACAAGGACGTGCCCAAAGTCCCCTTTGTGGGATTCAGGCGGACGAGGGGAGAGAATCGAATGCCGGGGGACGCAAACCTGGAGAGCCAGTTTGTTGTACTCGTTGACCAGCCTACCCGGCGACCCAATGTCCGCAACAGCCATGGGGCCCAGAGTCAACCTGCCAAAAACGTGGGCAGGTTTGGGCGCAGTAAAAGTAATAACAGCGTCCGCACGAGCAACCAGATCTCCAGCCTTGGCGGAGAGGAAACTGTCAGCATCGGCGCCGGAAGGCATATCGACGGCCACTACCGGCGAACCGAGGCCTTTGATGATCTCAACCCCTTTCTGAACCAAATCTTGCAGCGGGGGCTTGAAGCCCGTCCCTAAAATCGCGTCGATAACGAGATCGGACTGGAGTGCTTTCTGGACGGCGTCTTTTTTGAAATCGGAATCTTTGCTGATCCACAGCGGCTTGATCTTGAGCTTCTTGAACATCTTTGCCGCATCGCCCTTAAGCTCACGCCCGCTGGAGGCCAACGTCAGTACAACAACTTTTCTTCCCGCTTCATGCAGTTTGCGCGCGGCCACAAAACCATCACCACCGTTGTTGCCTTTGCCGCAGACCACGCAGACGGAATTGAAGTCAAAATGTTTTTGCGCGAACTCGGCCACGGCCGTTCCGGCATTTTCCATCAGTGTAAGGGACGGCACGCCGTATTGCTCGGTGGTGAGCCGGTCTATCTCCCGCATCTCGGCAGCGGTAACGATTTTCATAGAATTCGCGAACTGGCCTTCATGGGATTGGCTTTCATACAAACGGCGATAAGGTTTTGCATAAGGTCGGCCGCGCGGCTTTCACAAAACATGCGGCGCACGCTTTTCATTAAATAGGAGATGCCACCTGGCTGGCCAACTCTTCCAGCTTCGCCAGATGACTGGGTTCACCCATGGCTATGAGGTAGTCGCCGGTGCGGATGGTTTCCTGGGCCTTGGGATTGAACCGTGTTTCGCCATCTTTGCGGCGGATGGCCAGGATCATAATGCCGAAACGGTGATGCAGGCCTGATCCGCCCACGGTGGTCTGGGAGAGCGCTGAACCTTCGCCCACGCGGACCTCTTCAATAATCATTTCAAACACGCCGGCGCCGGCGGTAGTAATGTCCAGAAAGTCCAGCACGTTGGGGCGGAGAAAGGTCTGGGCGATGCGGTGTCCGGCAGCGGAGTAGGGGGAGATGACCGCGTCCGCACCGGCGGTCTTCAGGTGCTTTTCGGCGCGCTCTTCGCTGGCCCGGGCAATGATTTTGATCCGCGGGTTCAGGCTGCGCGCGGTGAGCACTATATAGATGTTCGTAGCATCGGTGGTGGTGGCCGCCACCAGGCCCAGGGCCCGTTCAATGCCGGCTTCACGCAAGGTCTTGTCGCTAGCGGCATCGCCGATCAGGACCAGCCACTTGGGATCAACGTCGGCGACGTGCTGCTGGTCGGTTTCCACGATCACAAACGGACAGGGCTTGCGCGCGAGTTCTTGCGCCACGCTGTTGCCGACGCGTCCTGCGCCGCAGATGATGTAGTGATTTTTCAGGCCAGCCACTTCACGTTGCATACGGCGCCTTCCAAATACCTTGACTAATTCGAATTCTAGCAAAGCCTGGGTGAGCGCTCCGATCATCACGAACAAGAGAGAAACACCGGCAATGATCAGGATAACGTTGAAGACGCGTCCGGCGGGGGAAAGCGGATGGACTTCCTGATAGCCGATGGTGCTCAGCGTGATCACCACCATGTAAAAGCTGTCAAACCAGCCCCAGCCTTCAATATAGTGAAAACCCACTGTGCCCGCGCCGGTAAGCGCGATCACGGCCAACGTACAGATTTTTAGCAAGCGGAAGCTTTGCAGGTTCAGGGTGGGACTCCCGATCAAAGTCCATTTTAGATCAAAAGCAAGAATCCCCCACGGAGACACGGAGAAGATTCGGGGCTCCTCGTTTCCGGACTACTTAGCGTCCGCGGCTTTCTTTTTGGCGGCCAGCACTTGCGGCAGGAGTATGTCGCGCACGTAGTGCCAGTACGGGACGATTTGCAGGGCCGCACGCGCGTACTGCTCCGCAGCGGCAAGGTCTGGCGTTGCACGGTTCAAGTTCGCCCACCCGAGATTCATCAGCAGTTCCGGCTCGCCCCACGATGGCTCAAGCGGGTCACCCGCGGCAGCTTTGTGTTTGCGGGCTGCTTCCAGGCCTTTTTGATAAGTATCCAGGGCGGCCTGTTGGCCACCGCCGCGCTCCGGAGGTATGTTCCAACGGTTGGCGCCCACCACCCACAGCAACCTCGGATTCTCTGGCTCCGCATTTTGCGCGTCTTTAACGAGCGGAATCTCCCGCGACAACAACTCCTTCACCCGATCAGGATCCTTGCGGTTAAGAAACATGAGGTTGCTGAGACATGAAGCTGCGGCGACCTTGGCGTCCACGAACGCCGGGTCCAACCTGGACGCTTCGTTAAATTCTTCAACAGCGCGATTCAGGTCGGGCTCCTGGCTGCTCCAGTCGGTGGAGTCGTTAAAACCATTCAGCACCTTGCGCCACAGAGCGAAACCACGCCAGTAGCCGACGCGAGCGGCAAATACCTTGTCGCCTGTGATCGGCTTCAACTCGGCGTAGAGCCGCTCTAGTGCCGCGCGATCTCCTTCATAGTCCGCGCGCTGGATCTGCGTCACCAACTTCACGGCATCCTTATGGCTGTCTTCGGCAGCCAGCGCTTTGCCCGGTAACGCAAATAGAACGAAGAGCAACGCAAGTAAAACCTGGCGGCTGTTTTCTGCGGCAACTGGTTTCAATTCTTTGAGTGATTTGCATGGTCGCATTGTTGTCTCCTGCGCGCGAGTTTCGAGCCGGGCTTGAGTACTTCGACGCATCGCCAAGGGAAAGATTAGCAGCAAAAACAGGAGTCGCACGTGGCGGCAGCGGCAAGATTGCTGAAAGCGGGGCAAGGCGCTCGCCCCGCAATCAGGTCGTTTCTAAAAACTTAAAAAACCTTCCACCGGAACGGAGGGTTCACAGCTTCAAGGAGATTTCAAGAACTTACTGCGACTGCGCTGCCTGTTGAACCTTACTGTGGCGGCGTCCATAAGTGAAATAAATCACCATGCCAATGGCCAGCCACACGCAGAGGCGAATCCAGGTAAGGCCGGTAAGGCTGACCATCATCGCCAGCGAAATCACAATGCCCAGGATAGGAACCGCCGGCACCCACGGTGTCTTGAAGGGACGCGGCAGGTCGGGATTGCGGCGACGCAGCAGCCACACGCCGGCACACACGATCACGAATGCCAACAAGGTGCCGATGCTGACCATCTCATCCAGAACGTTGATGGGCAACGATGCGGCGAGTGCAGCCACAAATGTTCCAACCGTGATCGACGAAATCCAAGGCGTACGGAATTTAGGATGCACGTTGCTGAAGAGCTTGGGCAAAAGTCCGTCCTTGGACATGGAGAAGAAGACGCGGGACTGGCCCAGCAGCATGACGACAATCGTGCTGCTCAGTCCCATAAGCGCGCCCATTTTTACCAGCAGGCTGCCCCAGCGCACGCCGGTGGAATCAATGCCGACGGCCAGTGGATCGCGTACGTCCAGGTTGTGATACGGCACCAGTCCGGTGAGCACCGCGGCCACCACAATATAAAGGATGGTGCAGATGACCAGCGAACCCAGGATGCCGATCGGCATGTCCTTCTCGGGATTCTTCGCTTCCTGCGCGGCGGTGGAAACAGCGTCAAAGCCGATGTAGGCAAAAAAGATGATGCCGGCGGCCCGCAAGATGCCTGACCATCCAAACTCCCCGAAGTGGCCGGTGTTGGGCGGGATAAAAGGATGCCAGTTGGTGGCCATCAGATTGGGATGCTTGCCGAGATAGCTGGCGCCAATTCCCACAAAGATGATCAGTACGCAGACCTTGACGATAACGATCAACGAATTGAAATTGGCGGACTCCTTGATGCCGATTACCAGAATGACCGTGGTCAGCAGGATGGCGAGAAAGCCAAAGAGGTTGAAGGTCCCGAACGCGTGCGGAAGCGTTGAGGGATCAATCATGCCGGCTTTCAGCTTCGGCATGATCAATTTCACTGGCTCCCAGTGGTTGTTGTAGAAAATGAATTCGTCCCAGCGCGTGCCGGCAAGTGACGGCGGCAGTTTGATGCCAAAGTCGCCGAGCAGGCTGATCAGATAGCCGCTCCAGCCGGAAGCAACGGTGGCGGCGCCAAAAGCGTATTCCAATACCAGGTCCCAACCGATGATCCAGGCAAAAATTTCGCCCAGCGTCGCGTAACCGTAGGTGTAAGCCGAGCCGGCAACGGGAATCATGGACGCAAATTCGGCGTAACAGAGTCCCGCGAAAACGCAGCCCGAGGCAGCGAAGATGAAAGACAAGATGATGGCCGGACCAGCATGTTCGGCCGTCGCCGTCCCGGTGATCACAAAGATTCCCGTGCCAATGATCGCGCCGATGCCCAGGGTAATAAGGTTGGTAGGCCCCAAGACACGCTTCAGGCTATGCTCGCCGGTTTCATGGGCTTCATTGAGAATCGTGTTCAGCGGTTTGACGGCAAGAATGTTGGCCATGCGGCTCCTGGTATTGCTTGTTGGTTGACGGACTCGAGCAAGAAAAGTCCTGACATTCTAAAACAAAAACCCTCCGCCGGAGCGAAGGGCTTTTGAGAAACGCAAAATCACAACAGCTATTGCTTTTGCAGGGACGTTGCTGGTCCCTGTTGCACTTTGCTGTGCTTGACGCCGTAAGTAAAGTAGATGACCATGCCGATAGCCAGCCAGACGATCAAACGAATCCAGGTGTCGCCCGGCAGTGAACGCATAAGCCACAACGCGGCCGCCATGCCTGCGATCGGCGTAAACGGCACCCACGGAGCTTTGAAGGGACGCGGCATGTCCGGACGCTTGCGCCGCAGGACCCACACACCAGCGCACACGATGACGAAAGCCAGCAGTGTACCGATGCTGACCAACTCGCCAAGGACGCCAATAGGGATCAGAGCAGCAAAGAACGCCACACAAATGCCGACGATGATGGTGGACTTCCATGGAGTACGGAACTTGGGATGGATTTCGCCCGCCCACTTCCAAAGCAGACCATCGCGTGACATGGAATAGAATACGCGGGACTGCCCGAGCAACATCACCAGCATCACCGTACTGAGTCCGGCGATGGCCCCAATGTTCACCAGGAAGCTGCCCCACCAGACGCCCGTGACCGACATGGCCAGCGAAACGGGAGCGGCCACGTTGAGCTGCGAGTAGTGAACAACACCGGTCAGCAACAAGGAAACAACAATATACAGAACGGTACAAACAGCCAAAGATCCGAGAATGCCGATGGGCATGTCTTTCTGTGGGTTCTTGGCTTCCTGAGCGGCGGTGGAGACGGCGTCAAAGCCGATGTAGGCAAAGAACACAACGGCAGCCCCTCGAGCGATGCCCGACCAACCGTAAATTCCATATTGGCCGGTGTTCGGGGGAATGAACGGCGTCCAGTTGGCTTTGGCCTGCGCCATGTGGTGGGAAACGTAATATCCAGCCACAGCGATGAAGATAAGAACCGCTGCCAGCTTCACGAATACGATCGCGGAATTGAAATTGGCCGATTCCTTGATACCGATGACCAATACAGTGGTTACGAGCAGAATTCCGAGAAATGCCACAAGATTGAAAACAGCAGTAACATGTGGCAACGTATGCCAGTCCACGCCAGTATCGGTCAACGTCTTCTGGATCGTGTTCAGGGGTAGCCATTTATTCTGGTACAGGACCATCTGCGTGCCGGGGACGTTGGTCAAAGTTGGCGGCAAATTGATGCCGAAGCCCTGGACAAAAGCAACGATGGTGCCTGCCCAGCCGGAAGCGACGGTCGCGGCGCCAAAGGCGTATTCCAGAATCAAGTCCCAGCCGATGATCCAGGCAAAGATTTCACCCAGCGTGGCGTAGCCGTAAGTGTAGGCGGATCCGGCGATCGGAATAAGCGCTGCGAACTCCGCATAGCACAGGCCGGCGAAGACGCAACCAGTTCCGGCAAAAATATACGAAAGCACAATTCCCGGGCCGCCGAATTGTGCAGCGGCTGCGCCGGTTAGAACAAAGATTCCGGCTCCAATGATTGCGCCAATGCCGAGTGTGATCAGGTTTACCGGTCCCAATGCGCGTTTGAGACTGTGCTCGTTTTCCTCTTTGGATTCGGCGAGCAACACATCCATCGGCTTCGTAGCCAGTAAATTGGCCATGCAGCGTTTCTCCTTAGGTTTTTAAAATGCTCAAGCCTTCACGGTGCCTGCCGACCGCTTGGACCAGATGAAGTACACCGGAATGCCCAGCAGCACAATGATCAGACCCGGCCATGTGTATTGCGGTTTGTAGCGCAATAATACGACATCAATGAATAAAGCCATCACAATATACACGGCAGGCAGTATCGGATAGCCCACCGCGCGATACGGCCTTTCGGCCTGAGGCTGCGTGCGCCGCAGGACAAATAGCGCCCCAATCGTCAATATATAGAAGATCAGCACGGCGAAAATGATGTAGTCCAGCAGTTGGCCGTAGGTCCCAGAGAGACACAGGATGCAGGTCCAAATGCCTTGGACGATCAGCGCGTTCTTGGGCGTATGGAATTTGGGCTCCACTTTCGCCACGGACTTGAAGAACAATCCGTCTTTGGCCATGGCGTAATACACGCGCGCGCCGGAGAGGATGAGTCCGTTGCAGCAGCCGAACGTGGAAATCATGATGGCGATAGCCATGAGCGCCGCTCCGGTGTTGCCGAACATCTGCAACATGGCAGCAGTTCCAACACGATCAGCCATAGCGTACTTGATGCCGCGCGCGAATACGGTGGTGGCGTTGGGATCGCCGGCCAACGGCAGCACGTTCAAGTAAATAAAGTTGACAGAGATATAGAGCACGATAACCACGC
>JANXPR010000235.1 GCA_025357215.1 Acidobacteriaceae bacterium
CACGTCGAAAGGAATCGCGTTCTTATTCACGGTGATCCCAGCCTGGCCCAGCGCGTTCTCGGCTTCGCTGCCCAGAATGCCTTTGGCGAATACGTCCATCAGAAAAAGATGAGTGTCGGTGCCGCCGGAGACCACGCGGAAACCTTCATCCATCATTTTCTTCGCCAGCGTCTGCGCGTTGGCAATCACCTGCCGCGCATAGTCTTTGAACGCCGGCTGCAACGCTTCTTGGAAGCATACGGCTTTCGCCGCGATGATATGCATCAACGGCCCGCCCTGGATTCCCGGGAAAGCTGTCTTGTCCACGGCCGCGGCAAATTCCTGGCGGCAGAGCACCATTCCGGCACGCGGACCACGCAATGTTTTGTGTGTTGTGGTGGTCACCACATGGCAATGTGGGACGGGAGAAGGATGCGCGCCACCGGCCACGAGTCCGGCGAAGTGCGCCATATCTACCATTAATTTGGCGCCGACTTTGTCGGCAATCTGCCGCATGCGCGCAAAATCTATTACTCGCGAATACGCGCTGCCACCGCCGACGATCAGCTTGGGATGTTCTCGTTCCGCCAGCTGCTCCAGCTCGTCGTAATCAATCGTCTCGGTATCCTTGCGGACGTTATACGGAACAATCTTGTATAGCTTGCCGGAAAAATTCAGCGGATGGCCGTGCGTAAGATGTCCGCCATGCGCCAGGTTCAGGCCCATGATGGTGTCGCCCGGCTGCAGCAACGCCATGTACGCCGTCATGTTGGCTTGCGATCCGGAGTGCGGTTGCACATTGGCGTGTTCGGAGCCAAAGAGCTGCTTGGCGCGGTCGCGCGCCAGGTTCTCCACTACGTCAGCAAATTCGCAGCCACCGTAATACCGTTTGCCCGGATACCCTTCCGCGTACTTGTTGGTAAACACCGAACCCGCGGCTTGCAGCACAGCCTGGCTGACAAAGTTTTCTGAAGCAATCAGCTCCAGCCCTTCATGCTGGCGCTGGACTTCATGGTTGATCGTGCGGGCGATCTCCGGGTCGGCTTGCGCGAGCGAACGGGACATCGGGGTGCTTTTCATGGAGTTGTTCATCACCACAGAATCTTACTAGGATGGCACTCGATTGTGGAACACCTTGCGCCTTGGTTTGCGGGTCGGGCGGTGTTACGGCGTTTGTCCGAACTACCTGCTTAACATTGGCGGCAGATCCGCCAGCTTGGCTACCAATTTGGTCGGGAACTTCGCTCGCGGATCGTTCGGCCCCAGCGATCCCACCAGAAAGCGGCACCTCGGCTTTTTCGCGGTGGCGCTACCGGCTTTCTTTCCCGAATAGCCTTGCATTGCAAACGTAAGCTCCAACTTCCTCGCTTCGCCAATCTTCGCGCTGGCCGTCACGCACATCATCGGATTGGCGCTTTCTGCCGCTTCGCCTTCGCACGGCTTCGCTTCATATTGCACCGGGCCAGCGCCCACCTGCTTGGGAAACCATTTACCGAAAGGATCGGTAGGCAGGCCCGTCTCAATATCAGCAACGGGCGTTGCCTTCAGCCGGCTGATTAAAGTTTGCGCCTGCTTGTCGGCAACGGATTTCTTGGATGCCGGCTGGGGTTGGCCAACCATGGCAGTGGCCACAAATAAGATGATGAAGAAATATCTTTCCATTCTCCCTCTAGTACTCTTCCGGCGGCGGGCCCGTTTCGTTCGTCATGTTCTCAAAGCGGGTTGAGCGTTTGATGAACGCCAGGCGCACGATGCCCGTTGGGCCGTTGCGCTGCTTGGCGATGATCAACTCCGCTTTGCCTTCAAGATCGGGATCGTCGGGTTTGTAGACTTCTTCGCGGAAGATGAAGGCCACCACGTCGGCGTCTTGTTCAATGGCGCCCGATTCGCGCAGGTCAGACAGTTGCGGACGGTTATTGCCCGTTCGTGCTTCCGGAGCGCGGCTCAACTGGGAGAGGGCGATCACCGGGCAGCGCATTTCCTTGGCCAGGGCTTTCAGGCCGCGGGAGATGGCGGAAACTTCCTGTGTGCGGTTTTCATAGCGGCGTCCGCCGGAACCGCTGGGAGCGGCGGCGCACAACTGCAGGTAGTCCACGATGATAAGGTCCAGGCGGCCTTGCGACTGTTGCAGGCGACGACACTTGGCGCGCATTTCAGAAATTGATACGCTCGGCGAATCGTCTATAAAGATGGGCGCTTCCACCAGCGCGGCCAGTCCGTGGACCAGCTTGTTGTAGTCGTCGCGGCCCAGGAATCCGGTACGCAGTTTGTGCGAATCCACCATGGACTGAGAACACAACAAGCGCAGCAACAGCGACTCACGCGACATTTCCAGGGAGAACACGCCTACAACTTTGTTGTTGCGCACGGCGGCGTTCTCCGCAATGTTGATGGCGAACGCCGTTTTGCCCATGGAAGGACGCGCGGCAATGATGATCAGGTCAGACTTTTGCAAGCCGCTGGTAATCGCATCCAGTTCTTCAAAGTGCGTTTCCAGGCCGGTGATGCGCTGGCCTTGCTCGTAGAGTTTGTCGATGGAACCAAAAGACGCTTTGACGATATCCGGGATGGCCATGAAGCCCTGGCCAATGCGTTTTTCGGCGACCTTGAAGATGTCAGCTTCGGCGGAGTCAACGATTTCTTCGGCAGGAGCATCCTGCTCGTACGCTTTCTGGATTGCCGATGTCGCGGCGTGGATCAGTCCGCGGAGCAAAGCTTTATCGCGGACGATCTTTACGTACTGTTCAATGTTTTTGACGCGCGGCAAACCATCGGTGAGCGATGTGACGTACGCAACGCCGCCTACGGCTTCAATCTCTTTGTGCTGTCCCAACTGCTCTGTGAGCGTGACGAAATCGACGGGCCGTCCGGTTTCTGCCAGCTCCATCATGCGCAGATAAATGCGGCGATGGGAATCGAGCGAGAAATCGTCAGCCTGAAGAAATTCCGCTGCCTGGGGATAGGCGGAGTTGTCCAGCAGGATGGCGCCCAGAATGGCACGTTCCGCATCTGCGCTGGCAGGCAGGCTGCGATCAAGACTGTAGTCGGTGGTTGCCATCAGAGCGTCCTACTGCGTTTTCTCTCCACTTATCTGACTGCAAATATTATGCGGCGAAAATAAGGAGAATCCAAGGTGTTAAGCCGGTAAAAAGACACAAAAAAATCCACAGCATGCGCGGTCAGTGGCGCAGCTTGCTCCTAAGTTGTTGGTTGAAAAGACCCAAGTAGCCCGGGCCTGCCCTACGTTCACCGCTAAATTGACGATCAATAAAAACCCGGCCTGTACCAGCCATACAAGCCGGGCTTACGGGGTGGATGTTCACGCGCTGTGTGTTGCCGCACAGCGTTTCTTTGCGAAATGAACGCGGGCTTCTCTCACGCCTGTCTGTGAGGACAGGTTTCGGTTTTGCCGCATGGCGGCAAAAGACCAACGCAGATTAAGTCCAAACCAATTTCCCCGAAGGGAAAGAGTTCTCAACTCAAAAAAGAGCCGAACGCCTCATCTCAGTTGCGAACATCGCACACTTGAGTGCTTAGAACTATCAGGCAGCGCGGCGTTGTGTGCAAGAGTCCGCGGCGGATTGCGGTGGAAATCACTGTGGAGATCGTGGATATCTGTGGAAAGCGGTGGAAAACTCTCTGCTAACTGCGTGGCCGGAATGAAGCGCGGGCTTATTTGCCGGGATCTTCGTCCGGAGAAGCGAGCAATTTTGATTCAAGCTGCATGGATCGCGAAGAATTTTTGCCGTCAGGGCCGGACGTGTGTTCGGTAAGTGTTCCTTTTAGAAGATAGTATCCGTCTTTGGATTTAGATTGGGTGGCTCCACGGCTGAATACGCCCTTGAACTCAAACCAAACGCTGTGCAAAGGCTTGGTGGTAAAAGACACGTCGTAATTCTTGACCGAGATTTTGCTGAACCACTGGTCAAGAAACACGCCGCGGTCACTGTCCTGGTCGCCCTGGCGGGAGATGTACCCGGACGCGCCGTCTTTATCCATCGTGATCTGGATGAACTCACCTTCTTTCAGGAAGCTGTACATGCCGGAGAAATCTTCCGCGGGAGAGTTGTCCGCGACTGTTGCTTTAGCTGTGGCGTCGGGCGACGGCTTGGCTCCTTGTGCGTGAAGGGTGAGCGACGCCGCCAATAACGTGACTGCAATCAACGCGGTATGAAATTTAAACGGTAGCGGCATTGTGATTCTCATCATAGTTAAGAGTGGCCAGGAGCGCTAAAGATATAATCCATCTAACTGGCCTGGAAGTTCAAGCCCAATGCAGTCGATCTTGAAGCCGACGGAACTCGAGCCGGAAACGGTCGATTTTGACCTCATTTTCCTGATGGAAACTGAGCCGTGGCTGCGCGTGTTCATGCGGAACGTGGGCGATCTGTTTCGTCCCGCGCCGCCGCAAGCCTGGATCACGGCGCGTCCCGCGCAGTATTGGCCAGACGCGTTGGTGAACCGTCCAGCGCCCTGGATGGCGGTCCGCCAATCAAGCCTGGCGCACATTCTTGGCCTGCTCATCGTGTTGACGATTCCGCAATACTGGTTTGATGGGCCGCGAGTGATCGGCGTGGTGCCGCGTAACACCATTATTCATTACCAGCTTTCCGAATATCTGCCGGCGGTGCAACCGAAGAGCAAGAGTGTTACGCCACCGGTACGACCCAAAGCGCGGGCGGCTGATCCGGAATACGCGGCGCAGGAAATTATTTCCATCCACGCGGACCACACGAGCCGGCGGCAAACCATTATTCAGCCGGACCTGAATCTGCTTACGCATGATGTGCCCATGCCCAACCTGATGGTTTCGTCGCCTATTCCCGGCGCGCCGGTGGCGTCCAGGCGACCGTTAGATACGCCCGTTGTTCCGGCGTCGCAGATAGCGGCACGAAGTGCCAATCGTTTGATTTTTCCGGCGGCGCAACCGGAAGTTGTTCCGCCCAGCAGTGAAGTTGCGGCGAATCGTCCATTGCCAACCGTTGGACCACTGGTGATTCCGCCGAGTGACAAGATAGCCAAGCGCGATCCCAGTCAGTTGCAGCTTGCCGCGCAAGCGCCGGAAGTTGCGCCGCCAGCTTCCGCGATTGCTGACCGCCACGCTTCGGGACAGACAGCGCCGCTTGAAAATCCGCAGGCCAAGCAAGCCACGGGACACCGCAGTCTTTCCGGACTGTTGCTCGACAACCAATCGCCAACGGTGGTTCCGCCGCCGCAACCGGTTTCTTCAGGTTCGCGGCAAAGTCGGAATGAAGACAAAGCCATCGGCCAGCTTCTCGCGTTGAACGCGCAGCCGATTGCGCCATCGGGGCCGGTAAGGATTCCGGAAGGAAATCGCCAGGGCGAGTTTGTTGCCGGTCCAACGGGAAACCCCGGGGCCACGGCGCAACCGGAAACGCGCGCCGGCACCACTCCTTCTGACGCGAACCGCGGTGGTGACAGTCCCGGCTCGGCGTCGGTTTATGTTTCTGCTCCGCCAGCGAAAGTTACCGCAGGCGCGGTGATCGCTGCGCTGCCTCCCGCACCGCCCGTGAAACTGGCTACACCCGATCGCGCTGACCTGCCGGCGGACAAAATCGATACCCAGGTTTTCGGCGGACGCAAACGCTACTCCATGCGATTAGGGATGGCGAACCTGAATTCCGCGGGCGGCAGCTGGACCATGCGCTTTGCTGAACTCCATTCCGACCCAGGCGTGGCCGGCGATCTTAGCTATCCGGACGCCGTCAAGAAAGTGGACCCGGCGTATCCGGCGAACATGGTGCATGATCGCATTGAAGGCGTGGTGGTGCTGCATGCGGTGATCCATGCTGACGGCACCGTGGGCGACGTAAACGTGCTGGAAGGCTTCAACGAACTTCTGAATGAAAATGCGTGTGTAGCGTTGCGGCAGTGGCGGTTCCGTCCGGGGACAAAGAACGGTGTTCCCGTGGATGTGGAGGCCGTGGTGCGAGTGCCGTTTCGTGTCCCGAAGGCGCTGTACTAACCGTAGGGCAATTGCCGGCAAAACCGCCACGCCGTTCTGCCACTTATTTTCGCGGCTCAACCCGTAATCCACGCCTTCCGCTGCTGGGACGATTCGACTGACCAACCGCTCAGATAAAATCTCTACTAACACGTTTGCTTACAAACCAATGCCCAGCCTTTACGAAAAATGGATGTACGAGTGGGAAACCCGCCTTACCACCCGCGACACGAACCGCATTGTGCGGCCGCTGGAGTGGGGTCTGGACTGGGCCCAGCGCTGGCCAGCCTTTAATGGTCAAAGCCTGAATGGCCACGCGCCGACGTCGCCGGACCAGTTTGAGAATTACGTGCATGAGCTGAACGACCGCGTCGTCGCGAATAGCGACCAGTTCTTTTCTTATGTCACGCCCACGGATTTTCGCCTGGAGACACGCAAGATTGAAATCTTTGCCACGGGCAGCAACGCGTCCGATAAAGCTCCCAAGGGCGACGGCATCTTTTTGCGTTTCACGTCGCCAGTGCAAACTCCGTATCCGGAAAATGATCTGGTTAATGCGCGCTGGTTTGAGACCGAGGGCGACCGCGCGGTGATTATTCTTCCTCACTGGAACGCCAACGGCATCGCCTACAACGCACTCGGGCCGCTGCTCAACCGCTTTGGCATGTCGGTGTTGCGGATGAGCAAGCCGTACCATGACATCCGCCGCCCTACCGAAACCGCGCGCTCTGACTACGCGGTCTCCCCTAATATCTGCAGGACGATTGACGCCGCACGCCAAGCGATTGTGGATCTGCGTTCCTGCATTGATTGGCTGAACCAGCAGGGCAAGACTAAAGTTGCGGTGCTGGGAACCAGTCTTGGCTCGTGTTATGCGTTTCTGGCCGCGGCGCATGATCCGCGCCTGCGTGTGTGCGCGTTCAATCATGCGTCAACCTATGTGGCGGACGTGACCTGGACCGGCCAATCCACCCGCCACGTTCGCGAAGGTCTGGAACGCGATGGGCTCACGCTGGAAGGGCTGCGTCAGGCATGGTTGTGCATCAGTCCCATGGCGTACTTTGAGAAGTTCGCCCGTTACCCTAAAAAGGTGCTGATGATCCACGCGAAATACGATCTTACTTTTATTCCGGAACTCTCCCGGCAGGCGATTGAAGCATTTCGCAAACATGGGATTGATTTGAAAGATGTGGTCTTGCCCTGCGGTCACTACACCACCGGCGAAACGCCGTTCAAATATATGGACGCGTACCACATGGTGAGGTTCTTGGCGAAAAACCTGTGAAGAAGCAACTAGCACTTAGCCGCTAATTGCTAGCTTGCTACTTGTTCTTCCACACCGGTTTTCTCTTCTCGATCACGGCACGCAGACCTTCCTGCACGTCTTCCAGGCTCATCAATTCGTTGAGGTAGAGGTCCTGTGAGGTCTTCATGGCCTGCTTGAGTGGCTGGCCAATGGAGCTGCCGATCACGCGTTTGGTTACTTCTAGTACCGGGCCGCTGAATTCTGAAATGCGGTGGATCAGGCCTTCCACGTAGCCTTTGAGTTCGGCTTCCGGTACGACTTTGTTGACGAAGCCGAATTTCAAAGCTTCTTCCGCGCTGAGCGCTTCGCCGGTAAGAATGAGTTCGTAAGTCTTCTTCTGTCCAATGATCTGCGGCAACATCACGGCAGCGAACGGTGGGAACACGCCGAGTTTTACTTCCGGCTGCGCGAATTTTGCTTTGGGCGTGGCGATCACCACGTCACCAAAGCCGACGAGTTCTGATCCGGCGCCAATGGCCGGTCCGTTCACTACAACCACGACGGGCTTGGAGATATCCACCATCGCCTGGAATACGCGGGTGAAAGCGTCCAGGGTCTGGAACACGCGGTCCGGGCGGGAGTCTTCCAGCGAGATGCCGGCGGAAAATGCTGACTGTGCAGATGTCAGCAGAATGGCTTTCACGTCACCACGGCCGTTCAGGCTTTCAATCGCTTCCGCCATCTCCTTCATCATGGGCACAATGAGCACGTTGTGAGGCGCGTGGTTCATGATGAGCCGGGCGATGTAGTTGGAGATTTCGAACTGGATGTATTTGAGCGGGCGCGCTGCGGTCCGAGTATCGCCTGTGAGATCGACTTCCGAGATGGACGGTGTGGACATGAGCTACCTCAAGAACGTTTATGGAAGGCTTAATGCGTGATTATCTTCTGATTTTCCGCCAGGCACAAGGTTACAAGTGCCTTGGGGGTAACCCGCTGGTTCATACGGCAAGTGAAGCGTGCGCTTCCCGGAAGGCCGTGACCCTCTGGATGCGCAAGACCGTAGTCAGTTGACAGCGAGGCGGGCGCGAGGATAACGTTCTTAAGGATTTCAGAAAAGCGAGGTTACTCCACACATGAAGACCGTATCCAAGATTTTCGCATTCGCGTTGCTTCTGGGCCTCTTCAGTGTGCCGGCGGTGCGTGCCGTCGCGGTAGACGATGACGATCAACCTCACATGCAAGCTGCGCTCAAGGCTTTGCGAGAAGCCAAAGAGCATCTTGAAATGGCCAAGCATGAC
>JANXPR010000212.1 GCA_025357215.1 Acidobacteriaceae bacterium
GTAATCGTCGGCGCCGGCCTGCAGTGCGCAGACCCGGTCAGAAACTTCTTTGCGTGCGCTGAGAAGAAGTATCCGGATGTTGGAACCGGACTTTCTCAGTTTTTTCAGAACGGTGATACCGTCCATTTTAGGTAAATTCCAATCGAGAATGATTGCGTCGTAATCAATCTCGGTCGCCAGCTGGAGGCCTTCTTCTCCATCTCCTGCCAGATCGACGGCAAAATGATCTGCTTCCAGACCCTTTACCAGTGTGCGTGCAACTTTAGGCTCGTCCTCAATGACCAGAATTCGCATATTCCACCTCCCGCTTCGGTGGAAGCAGCTGTCACCACATCTCGTTCCGTGGCGTACAACGGCCCATCCGCTTTTAATGAACCTTTGAAGAAACCTTTTTTGTCCCGCCGCTGCTGTAGCCCATCAGCGGCCCCGGAAAATCTATTATGGTTTCGTCAACTTAATGGTGTAGTGAAACCCCAGATCGTTTCACTAGTTTCTTTCTTGCTTAACTTACATCGGCGGCGCATGTGCCTCACGCGCTCTTTTTAACGTTTGTTTGGCCCAACTGCTTTGCCCCGTCCACAAGTTCCCAACAGTAGCGCACACAAATTGCTATTAGGACATGTTTGGGTGTGACCTATAGTACACGTTCCAACCCAAAAGGGAACATATTTTTATACTGCCCTTTGGGTGCCATCATTCTCAGCTTTGCCCCTTGATCACGCTCTCCGAAGCGGCGACTATCGCATCGGCAGGTCGTGTTCATTGGTACATCGTCTGAAGTGATATTAGTACATGTACCATGAAATTAAGGTGAGTACAATAGTTTTCTTCTAATGTTGCAATGAAATGCTTTTTCGCCGGTTTTGGATAGATCACGCAGGTAACAAAAGCATGCTATTCACCTTATTAATCAGCGAGTTACGCTGATTTGGCCTGCACTGGAAAGAGTGCCATCTGGCTCTGCATTCGGCTAGGGCGCTCAGAGGGATTTCTTTTAATTTGTAGAAAACGTTCCCCAACACCCCATTTTTCGCGGTATTTCTTCATTAGAAGGGTCACCCGCTGCTGATATTCACGCGGCAAAAAAGCCTTGCCGGAAAATCTTTTTTTGTAGAGCGGTACCAACTTTGGGAAATGCTGCTCAAGAAACGGCGTAAAGACTTTTTCGGCGCACGGTTTCAGAAAGAGCGGATTGGCAAACACAAAAGCCGCTCCCACGGAAGCAGCGGCTTTCGCGATGCCTTCGAGATCGACGGGAGAATCGGTGATCCCCGGCAGCACGGGCGCGCAGTTGATGCCGGCGCGAATGCCGGCTTCCACTAACTGTTTCACGGCTTGCAGGCGCAGGTCATGACGCGGCGCCCGGGGCTCCAGCAACCGCGCCAAATCATTGTTCAACGTGGTAATGGTCACGCAGATGGTGAGCCGGTTGTTCTCTGCGATCTTCTTCAGGACGTCGAGGTCACGAAGGATGAGGCAGGATTTTGTCACCAGTCCCAGCCCGAGTCCCTCGTGCTGAGCGAGTTCTTCCAGAATCGCGCGGGTGACGCCGAATTTTCGTTCCGCCGGCTGGTAGGGATCCGTTGCGGTGCCGAGTGCAATATCTTCGTCGGCGCGGACCTTCTTAAGTTCGCGACGCAGCACCGGACCCGTGTGCTGCTTGACGAATATCTTGCGCTCGAATTCGCGTCCGTCACGCAGTTCCATGAACTCGTGGGTATAGCGGGCATAGCAGTAGTGGCAGCCAAACTCGCAGCCGCGATAAGGATTGATCATCCAGTGAAAGGGAACGCGCCGCGAGTTGCAGCGCGCCAGCAGCGTGCGGTTTTCCAGCGTCAAGAACTCCACTTGATGGCCTTCGGAAATCGCCTGGCCTTCGGCTGCAAGTTTTGCAATGCCCACCAACGGTTGGCTGGGTTCGAACTGGGGGAAAAGGGTAGCCATGGCGTTTCGCCTTTCATTCGCTATCGAGAGCATAGCGCGATACCGCGGCTTTTTTCAAGCTTCTTTTTAGGGAATTTTGTCTGAGGGGGTATCTAGGAGGCGAACAGGCTGGCGGCGTCGCGATCGACGATCCAAAGCAAACGCCCGTGCGTGGGATGAATGCTGCTGGCTGGGTAGGCGCTGTTGTTGTTCGCGGAAAATACGTCCTGCATCACCTGTGCCTTGCCGGCTCCGCAGACCAGAAAGACCACGTTGGCTGCGTTGTTGAGTACTGGAAGGGTCAAGGTGATGCGATCGGTATTCATCTTTTCCACGTGGTTTGCCACCACGAAGCGCGCGGTTTCCTGGAGCGCGGCGGTACCGGGAAAGAGCGACGCCGTGTGGCCGTCATCGCCCATGCCTAGCAGAACAAGATCGAAGAACGGAAATTCGCCAGGTTGCGGCTTGAAGACATCGCGGATTTGTTTCTCGTAGTCTTCGGCCGCGGCCTGGGCGTCCAGCTCAGCGCGCACGCGATGAACGTTGGCTTCCGGAATCGCTACTTTGCTTATTAGCGTCTCGCGCACCATGCGGTAATTGCTATCAGGATTGTCCTGCGGAACATGCCGCTCGTCGCCAAAGAAGATGTGGATCTTGTCCCAGGGTAGCGAAGCAGCAGGTTCCTGCGCCAGTAATTCATACAAACCGCGGGGCGTATTTCCTCCGGAGAGGGCAACGCAAAAACGCCCGAACTCATTTACCGCAGCGTTCGCGCATCTGCGGAACTCATCCACCGCATTGCGGTACAGCGTAGGCAGGTCGGGAGCCACCAGCAGGTAACTGGGCCTGTTCAGCCGCGTACCTCTCTGCGTCATCAGTCTGCCTTTCTCAATAACAATCTCAGAAGAAACCGGAAGCTTTAGAGTGCCTGGGGACGCAAAGCACAACGAGCCGCGCCTAATAACCCGACTTTATCATTGACGATCACCTTCACTGGAATTTGCTCCAGCAAAGGCTGCATGCGTCCCTTGGCCACAAAGGCCTGCAGAAACGCCGGGGACTGAAGCTTCCCCAGGATTTTACCTGCGATGCCCCCACTTACGTAAACCCCCGCCGTAGCCAGGAAGCGCAAGGCGACATTGCCGGCTTCCGACCCATAGACCGCGACGAACATATCCAGGCTACGCACGCAGATGTCTGCCTTGGCTGCCAGCGCATATTGGGAAATCAGCGCGGAAGCATCTTCATGGGTAGCCAGTTCATCGCGCAGCCACGCTGGTTCCTGTTCCACCCCGGAGTCGCGCAGAAAATCGTAGATATTTTTGAGGCCAGGACCAGACAGAATACGCTCACAACTCACGTGGCCGAACTTGCCGGCCAGATACTGATAGAGGCTGACTTCAAGTTTGCTGGTGGGAGCAAAATCAGCGTGGCCGCCTTCGCAAGCAAAGGGAAGGCGCTGCTTGCCGTCCCAGAACAGGCCGGCTTCTCCCAATCCCGTACCGGCCGCGATAAGCGCTCCGTTGCCTTCGCCAGCCTGGCCTGCGTTCAAAGTCACAAAGTCGGATTCCCGCAGAGCGTCAATGCCGGAAGCGTGCGCGGCCAGATCGTTGATCAACTCTACGTTCATCGGACCGATGCCGGCAACGCGCAAACTCTGCGCCATCTCCGACGCGTCGACAATCCAGGGCAAATTGGAAACTTTTGCTTTGTCGTTCACGACCGGCCCGGCTATGCCGAAACACGCGGCAGAGACGGTGGTGTTCTGTCCGCGCAAAAAGTCGATGGCTATTTCTTCCAGCCCGGCGTATTCGCGGCTGGGATAGACCTTTTCAGCCGTCAGTTGCAACTCTCCGCCATCAGAATGGAACAGCGCGAGCCGGGTGTGCGTGCCGCCGATGTCGCCGGCCAGAACCGTGGTGGACTTTGCCGCTGTAGTCACCCTTTGATTCTTCTCCACGCGCGGTCATCACGGGTGATGATCTCGTCGGCTTCCTTGGGCCCCCAGGAGCCGGACGCATAGTTGGGGAACATGCGTGGTGGCAGGGCTTTCCATACGTCCAGGATGGGGCTCACCACGCTCCAGCCGGCTTCCACCATGTCCGCGCGCTGGAAGAGCGTTTGGTCGCCCATCACGGCGTCATAAAGCAACACTTCATAACCAGTGGAAGGACTGGAACCAAAGTAGTCCGTATAGTTGAAGTCCATCTGCACCGAGCCCACGCGCATCTGTGCGCCGGGGACCTTGGCGCCAAAGGTCAACGAGATGCCTTCGTCCGGAGCAATGTTCATGATCAGCTCGTTAGGCTTGAGATCGCTGACCGGTGTATCGCGGAACAGCACCAAAGGCGCGCGCTTGAATTGGATGGCTATCTCGGTGTGCCGTGCCGCGAGCCTCTTGCCGGTACGGATATAGAAGGGAACGCCGGCCCAGCGCCAGTTATCGATCATCAATTTGAGCGCGACGAAAGTTTCCGTACGAGAATCCGCCGGAACGCCTTGCTCCGCGCGATAGCCGGGAGCGTGTTCACCGCTGATGGTGCCTTCACCGTATTGTCCGCGGACCGCATTGTGCAGAACGTCTTCGCCGCCCAGCGGTTGAATGGCATGCAGTATCTTGGATTGTTCGTCGTGCACGGCGTCTGAACTGAAAGAGATCGGCGGCTCCATCGTCGTAAGCGAAAGTAGTTGGAGCAAATGGTTGGGTACCATGTCCCGCAGCGTTCCGGCCATGTCAAAGTATCCGCCACGTTGCTCCACGCCCACGGTCTCCGTGACCATGATCTGGATGTGATCAATGTAACGGCGGTTCCATATTGGTTCGAAAATACCGTTGCCGAAGCGGAACACCAAGATGTTCTGGACGGTCTCCTTGCCCAAGTAGTGGTCAATGCGGAAAATCTGATTTTCCGTGAGAACCTTGCGCACCTGGCGGTTCAAGGCCTTGGCGGACTCCAGGTCACTACCAAAAGGCTTTTCATAAATGATGCGGCGCCAGTGGCCGTCTTTTTCACAAACCAGTTCCGCGGCGCCCAGCCGGTCGGTAATGTCTCCAAAGAAAACCGGGCTGGTGGCGAGATAGAAGAAGTAATTGCCGTGCGTGTTGTGGGTCTTGTCGGCTTCAGTCAGCGCGGTAGCCAAGCGCGTGTACATCGCTGGATCGTCAAACATGCCGCCAACGTAGTAAATACGGCGCAGCAGCCAGTCGCGGAGATCGTTGTCCAAGGCGCTGGTGGCGAAGCTCTGTAGTTTCTGGCTGATCACTTCACGGAACTGATCGGTGGTGTAGTCATTGCGGCCAACTCCGACGATGGCGAACTCCCGCGAGAGCAGATTGCTCTTGGCCAGGTTGTAAAGCGCAGGCATGAGCTTGCGGGCAGTAAGATCGCCGGTGGCGCCGAAGATGACCATGACGCATGGGCCGGTCTGACGCGGCGAATCGGCAGCGGCTGGTGATGGCGCTTGGGCTTGTCCTGGGGCAGGCGCGGCTTGCTCTATGGGTGGCATGTGCCTTCTTGTTCTCCCGATGGTGGTTCTTAGAAATCGTTTCGTTGCCGTAACTTTGCTGCCCGCCGTTTCTGCTTGCGGGAGGCTATTGATCTGAGTTACTTCTTTGGACTTTCCACGTGTCCACCGAATTTCTGACGCATGGCGCTCAGCATCTTCTCTGCAAACGTGTGCTGCTGGCGGGAACGGAAGCGAGCGTACAAAGCGGCTGACAAAACGTCGGTCGGCACAGCCTCGTCAATCGCGGCCATGATGGTCCAACGTCCTTCGCCGGAATCCTGCACAAAGCCTTCGTATTCCGACAGCGTCGGATTTTCAGCTAGGGCCATGGCGGTCAGATCCAGCAGCCAGGAAGAAACCACGCTGCCACGCCGCCAGACTTCCGCGATGTCTGGCAGGTTCAGGTCATAACGATATTGCGGTTCAAGCTGTTCAGAGGTGGCGTTGCGGAAAATGTCAAAGCCCTCGGCGTAGGCTTGCATGAGTCCGTACTCAATTCCGTTGTGGATCATCTTCACAAAATGTCCGGCGCCGGACGGGCCACAGTAGATATAGCCGAGTTCTGATGTACCGCCCATCTTCTCGCGGCCCGGAGTGCGCGGAATCTCTCCGATACCCGGAGCCAGTGTGCGGAAGATGGGGTCGAGATGGTCAAACGCTTCTTTGGGTCCGCCAATCATCATGCAGTAGCCGCGGTCGAGTCCCCAGACGCCGCCGCTGGTGCCCACGTCAATGTAGTTGATGCCGCGGTCTTTGAGCTTCTGGGCGCGGCGCACGTCGTCTTTAAAGTAAGAATTGCCGCCGTCAATGATGGTGTCTCCGGCTTCAAAGCGTTGGGCCAGCGCGTTGACGGTCTGCTCCGTGGGATCGCCCGCGGGGACCATGATCCACGCAGCGCGCGGCTTGGTCAGCTTGGCGACGAAATCGTCCAGTGAAGCGGATTCTGTTGCGCCTTCTTTGCCCAGCGCGGCCACGTTTTGCGGATTGAGATCAGAAACCACGCAGGTGTGGCCTCCGCGAAGCAGCCGCCGTACCATGTTGGAGCCCATGCGGCCCAGTCCTACCATTCCCAGTTGCATGCTTGTCCTTTTTTCTCGAATTTAGTTCAGCGCTTCGGTGATGGCTTTGGCCAGTTCATCCAGCCCGGCGTTTACGTCTTGGCCCAAGTGGACGCGCAAAGCACGACGTTTCCGTTCAGCCAAAACCTGGAAGTCTCCACGCGCTTGCGCTGCTTTGACCACGCCGAACGTATATTTCTGTCCGGGAACCTGCAAATCCGCGGCGTCATCACATGTGATCTGGAGGAACACGCCGCTGTTGGGACCGCCTTTGTAAGCTTGTCCGGTGGAGTGCAGGAAGCGCGGGCCAAAGCCCAGGCACGTGGCCACGTGTTTACGGTCTCGGACCAGGTGCCGCATGCTCTGCAAGCGTGCTTCGTGGTCAGCGTTCATCTCGATGTAGCCGAGCAGCGCCACGTAGTCGCCTGCGCCAATCTGCGCGAAGTGCGCGCGCAAGATGCCTGTAAGCGTAAAGTTGCCGCCGGCCAGCTTCTTCAAGGCTTGAGCGTTGCGATCGTCAGTGAACAGCTTGATGCCGTGGTCTTCCAGCAAATGCGCCTCAACCGGCAGGCTGCCTTTGTTTTCGTACTCGGTAGTCAGTTGCTTAGTGACGATCTTGCTGGCTTCCACGTCCGGCTGGTTGAAGGCGTTGATGCCCAGAATGGATCCGGCGACGGCCGTGGCAATCTCCCAGCGAAAAAATTCCTGACCAATATCGTAAATGTCAGCAATTTCGATGCGAATTACAGGGTGTCCGGCTTTGCGCAGATGGTCAAGCGCGGTGTCTTGCGCGGCGTCCACGGAACCGGCCAGGCGTAGCTGTACGAACACGCGGTCATTGCCATAAACCTGCGGTCCACCAAGCTTCTCGCGATCCACCGGGATAAGTCCGCTGCCTAGTTTGCCGGTGCTCTCCGCGATCAACTGTTCCAGCCAAGCGCCCAGGTCGGCGATGCCGGGCGAAGTAACGATAGTGACTTTGTTGCGGCCAAGATTTCCCAGTGTGCCCAGGATCGCTCCCAGAACCGCGCCGGGATTTTGGGCGACGGGAACGCCGGCAGCGCAGGCGCGAATCATCTGGTCTGTGCGATCCAGAAAACGGTTCAGGTCCAGCCCCATCACAGCGGCTGGAACCAGTCCAAAGTTCGAAAGAGCAGAATACCGTCCGCCAATGCTCGGCATGCCCGCGAAAATCTTGCGGAAGCCATCGGCTTCAGCGATCTGTTGCATCTTCGAATTGGGATCGGTGATGGCATAAAACTGCTTGCCGGCATTTTCTTTGCCTACAGCTTTTTGTACGACATCGAAAAAGTACTGCTTGAAGATGTTGGGTTCCAGCGTACTCCCCGATTTGCTGGCGACGATGAACAAAGTCTTGGCCGGATCGATCTGGCTTTGAATAGTTTTGATCTGGGCCGGATCGGTGGAATCGAGTACGTGCAATTCAGGCCGGCCAGCCTGCTTACCGAAGGTCATCTTCAAAACCTCCGGACAGAGACTCGATCCGCCCATGCCCAAAAGAAGTGCGTGGGTGAAGCCTGCTTTGGCCGAGTCATCGGCAGCGGCGGTCAGCTGCGCGAGCACAGCGGCGCGGTCGTCGAGCACGTGCAGCCAGCCCAGCCATTTGCTTTCGTCGTCGTTGGTCCCAACAGCATTGGTCCAAAGCGAAGCGTCGCCTTTCCATAGACGGTTTACTTTGCCATTCTTCTGCCAGTCCAGGATTGTGGCGTCAACGGCTTGTTTCAGTTCGGTGGGGAAGTCAGAGTATTGTGGAACGGCGATTGCTTTCGCCGCAGCTTCTGGTTTTGCGCCGGCTACGGCCGCCAGAAGTTTGGTGAACGCGTCGTCAAACAGCTTGATGCCTTCTTCCAAAAGCTGCTCGGTTACGTCCTGCATGGAAATGCCGGCGGTCTCCAGGTCAGCCATGGTGTGGTCGGCTGCGGAAATATCTTTGTCAATGGTGCGCTCAACGTGGCCATGATCGCGGAAGGCATCAATGGTCGCCGGAGGTACGGTGTTCACCGTGTCTGGGCCGATCAAATTGTCGATGTACAAAACATCGGAGTATGCGGGATTCTTGGCGCCGGTACTGGCCCAGAGCAAACGCTGGGTCTGCGCGCCACGTGCCGCCAGGGATTTCCAGCGCGGACTGGAGAACAACTCGCCGTACTTGCGATACGCCTGTTTGGCGTTGGCAATGGCTACTTTGCCCAACAGGTTTTGCAGAAGCTGTTTTTCTTGCGGACTGCTGGCAACTTTGAGTCGCGCGGAGATGATGGAATCAACTAATGAATCTATGCGGCTGACGAAGAAGCTGGCTACGCTGGCCATTTTGCTTAAGTCACCGCCGGATTTCCCGAAGGCTTCCAAACCGTCAATGAACGCTTCCGCAACTTGTACGTAGGCTTCCTGGGCAAACAACAGCGTGATGTTGATATTGATGCCCTCGCTGGTGAGCTGGCGGATGGCTGGAACACCTTCCGGGGTGCCCGGAACCTTGATCATCACGTTTTCGCGATTCACGGTCTTCCAGAGGCGGCGGGCTTCTTCAATTGTGCCCTGGGTATTGCGGGCCAGAGTGGGTGAGACTTCCAGACTGATGTAGCCGTCGCGACGCTTGGTGTTGACGTAAACGGGATGCAGCATGTCCGCGGCGTCCTGAATGTCGCGAATAGCAATACGCTCGAAAATTTCCGAAGGCGAGAGTCCCTGTGCGCGCAGCGTGACCAGGAAATCAGCGTAGTCATTGCTGCCCGCAATGGCTTTTTCGAAAATCGCCGGATTCGAAGTAATGCCGCGCAGGCCGTCGTCAGTGATGAGGCGCTTCAGTTCACCGTTGAGGATGATCTGACGGCGGATGAAATCCAGCCATACCGACTGGCCCTGTGCTTGAAGCTGCATTAATGGGTTGGCTTTGGCGGCGCCTGCTGGTGTTTTTTCGACGGCGGGAACGGTACTCATTATTGCTTCTCCTTGGCGGTTGTTGCCAGCGCGTAACGATGTTCAATTTCCAGCACCTTGGCCAGCCGGCGCTGATGGCGCTCTTCTGCGGTGAAGCGCGCGTTTAAGAAAGTAGTGCAAAGGTCTTTGGCCAGTTCCGGGCCAATCACTCGTGATCCTAAAACAAGCACGTTGACGTCGTCATGTTCCACGCCCTGGTGGGCGGAATAGCCGTCATGGCAGAGTCCGGCGCGGATACCCGGAATCTTGTTGGCGGCCACGGACGCGCCCACGCCACTGCCGCAGATAAGAATGCCGCGATCACTGCCGCCCAGCACGCCTAAAGCAACTTTTTCCGCGAAATCGGGATAATCCACGGGCGCGGTGCTGTTGGTTCCAACGTCTGTCAGTTGGTGGCCACCTGCGCGCAAGTGGGCGATGAGAATTTGCTTGAGTTCAAAACCGGCGTGATCTGAGCCAATGGTGATGCGCATGGTAAGTTTCGAGGCGGAACACGAAAACGTTTACAACCAGGCCCGCAAGCGGGACAGTCGAGCGACAAGTGCGGCGCGTCCCACCAGAATTCGTAACCCATAAGCCTACAACTAAATGGCAGTTTCGTGTGAATCCCAACTGCCAGGGTTCGCGGATTCTGTCCCCTTTTCCATTAGATCACTTTACGGCGCGCCAGTTTGCACGTGTTTCTTAGAGTGTTTTAAGGATGCGTGAATTTCAGCCGAGGTTTTCAGGGGAGTCCGGTGAAATTATTTTCCGCGAAATACCTTGTAAACCGCTTTCAGCGGACTTGCGACGAAGGGCGGAAGGAAATGTCTGAGTTGGCGAAGTCTGCGGGCCTTTCCGAATTGCCGGAGATTCAATGGACTTACCAACTCGGAGTCGGATCGCAGGGAAAACCAAAGATTGCATCCGGTCATCTTCCAGGGAACATAGTGAAACTTGCGCATGTAGCCGGGCAGAAGATCATCTGTCCCTTCGCTCGAGTCTTCCAGAATTACGATGCGAGGACGCCAGCGCTCCAGGGAAAACCCGGCCAGGACGGCAATCTCGTGACCTTCAACGTCAATCGAAATGAAGTCGACTTTAGTGACGCCGGATTCGGCCAGAATGTCATCCAACAAGCGAACTGGGACGTGGATTGCTCGGGTGGTTCCGCCTTCGCGCGTGATGCGAGGCAAGTCCGGGGCAAAACCGCTCAACTCAGGTAGTTCGTCGCACGCGTGGAAGTCAATCCGCCCGTTGTGATCCGAGACCGCGCATTCAAACAAGAGCGCTTTGCGCACGGACTTTATCTTCTGGCAGGAATTGGGCTGAGGTTCAACCAGAATGCACTGCCATCCCCGCTGTTCAAAGAAGTAGGTATTGCTGTGCTGCACGCCATCGTGGGCCCCCACCTCCACGCAGATACCAGGGACCGGAAATATCTTCGCCAGCTCATGGTCTTCGCCATACTGGGAATAGTACGAATCACTCGTCATTCTTTAAGCCCTGCGAAAGCGAATTCAACGGCTGGCGAGGCCGCGACGGATGTGCATAGCCAGCGCAGCGAGTCACTAAAAAGTATAAAGCCATTATTAAGCTACATTATTAAGCTACATTAGAACGAGACGACAAGCTTGAAACAGCCACGCCATAAAAATATCTATCTAAACTATTTTCTTATACGAACGCATTAGGGTATTATTCTGCGGCAAAAAAGCCCCGGGTAGATTCAATAGTAGCTGGCAATCTAGTTGAGAAAGATCCCTAATTGTGCGGATGCTAATTTATTTCCCCTATTTTTTAGCGAGCCTTGTTGCCGCTATTATTTTTACCTGGGCCGTTCGTTATTTTTCGAACCGTCACGGGTTGGCGCTAGCCCCTCTTTCCGGCCGACACATCCATCTCCGTGCGATTCCCCGGTTGGGTGGGATTGCGGTTTTATTCACGTTTGCCGTCGTACTGGGTATTTACATCGTCGCCGGTCAATACGGGGTAACGCCGCTTCCAATCTGCACCAAGCTATTGCGAATCTTGCTGGCGTCCCTGCCAATTGTGGCCGTTGGCATCTATGACGATCTTAGAGGCGCAGGACCGCGGATCAAGTTGCTGGCCGAAGCTATTTCGGGCGCGGTGCTGTATGTAAGTGGTATCGGTCTGGGGCCCGCCGAGTGGCACTTCTCAGGGCATCTTGTTGCCTCCGCCGGCGGCCTCTGCGGTACTGTGATCTGGGTGCTGGTGATCTGCAACGCCGTAAACCTCATGGATGGGCTCGACGGTCTGGCTGCGGGCTCCGCGCTGATTTCCATGGTCACTATTTTTGCGTTGGCTGCTGCTACCCACCAGCCGGACGTTAGTCTGGGTACCGCCATTCTTGGCGGAGCCCTGATGGGCTTTTTAGTTTTCAACTTCCACCCCGCCTCAATCTTTTTAGGTGACTGTGGCAGTCTATTCATCGGGTTCATGCTGAGCAGCTTGGTTATGGCCGAGCTGCAGTCGCGGCCGGTGACGGTTAAACTCTTTCTGGTTCCGGCGATCTCGTTTGCATTGCCCCTAACCGACATATGCTGGAGCGTGGTGAGACGCTTTCTGAGCGGGCAAGCGGTTTTCGGCGCCGACCGGGAACATATTCATCACAAGCTGCTCGATCTAGGACACTCCCAACGTCAGGTTGTATTCATTTCGTATGGAATTTCAGCCCTGTGTACGTTGTTGAGCGTGTCACTCATCTATGGCCGTAATGCCGTTTTGTTTCCCGTGGTGTGCGTTGTGATGCTTTTTCTGTTCTTTGGCCTGCGGAGATTGGGGTACCACGAGTTTGCTGAGGTCCATCGGGTGTGGCGGCGCGCGAGCCAGCAGAAAGAGTCATGCGCGCGGAACATTGCTGTGAGAAAAATGGCGGCGAAGTTCAAACAGGTACAGAGCGTGGAACAGCTGCTGGATTCCCTGGAAGCCTGTCTGGTGGGCGACTTTGACGGTTTTGAAATCACTCTGGATCGCGACTTTGTCACCTGTGCGGGAAATGTTTTTCTTCACAAAAACTTGTTTCGTACCTTCCGCACCTTCACCAGAACGGGAAAGATTGCTCTCGTACTTGAGTTGTCCACACCTTCTTCGGGTGTGATCGGGCAGCTCTCGCTTTGCCGGCAGGTCGAACGGGCCACGCTGATCGATATTGATCTCCTCTTTGGCGAATTTCGGCGGTCGGTAGCTATTGCACTCGAAAACTGCTCTCGTTCGACTGGGAGAGAATTTCCGGTGTCCCGGGCCCATGAGCGGACTCTGGCCAGAGCCAGCATCGGTGGAGGCTAGTGATTCTTTGGATGTCCGCGCAATTTCTTCACCGTCTGCCGCACTCGATTTCATTCCTTGCTTGCGGATTGGCCCCGCGCAAATTGTGCGCTGCCAACGCGATCTTTGTAATAAGCTATTAAGGCATGGCCGAAAACACATTTGACATCGTAAGCAAGGTTGATCTCCAGGAAGTCACCAACGCGATCCAGAACGCGCTCAAGGAAGTTCATACGCGTTTTGATCTGAAGGACTCCAAGTCCGAAATCGCGCTGGAAGGCAAAGACGCCATCATTCTCAGTTCAGCCGACGAATACAAGCTGAAAGCGGTGAGTGACATCCTGCAAAGCAAGCTGGTGAAGCGCAACGTGCCGCTCAAGGCGCTGAATCACGGCGTGGTGGAGCCGGCGTCAGGTTCGCGCGCGCGGCAGAAGATCACCATGCAGCAGGGAATCCCGATCGAGAAGGCCAAGGAGATCGTGAAGGTCATCAAGGACTCCAAGAAGAAGGTGCAGGCCTCCATTCAGGGTGACGTGGTGCGCGTAAGCGGCAAAGACCGCGACTCACTGCAGGAGATCATCGCGCTGCTCAAGGGCCATGATTTTGGCATCGACATGCAGTTCACCAACTACCGCAGCAATTGATTTTGCAGGAACACAAGTTTGCGCTAACCAAGGGGAAGTGTTGAATTTACCGGTCCCAGGAAACGCCAAAGAAGTTTTTGAACTGCTGCGCGAAGATCTGGCGGCCATCGAGCGCGAGTTCGGGCGCGATACCGTGTCCGGCGTTCGCGCCATCACCGATATTGGTGAACATCTGCGCGCCGGCGGCGGTAAGCGAATCCGCCCGGCTTTGCTGCTATTGGCCGCCAAGCTGTTTCCGCATGATGAGCGTTCAGCAGTCCGCCTGGGCGCCGTAGTGGAGATCATCCACACGGCGACTTTGGTTCACGACGACATTATTGATGAAGCCAAGACCCGCCGCGGACGTCCGGC
>JANXPR010000275.1 GCA_025357215.1 Acidobacteriaceae bacterium
CCATTTTGAAGCCAACGGCCAGTTCCGGAGCATCCAGATTCTTACGGAAGACAAGAAGCTGAAGGTACGAGCCAAGAAGGGTTATTACGTGCCGAAGTTGTAGGAAGGCAGCTGGTAGCGGTTAGCCGTTAGTATCACCAAAGCGCGTGGTATCCCGCCGCAGAAATATTAACCAACATCTAAGCGCCTTTCAGGCGCGTCCACAGGATAGCCCACGGCAAAGCCGTGGGGTAGCTTTCATTCGGCAGGGGAAGCGCCGTAGGTGCGACACCTTGACGATTACCCGAACACATACTTCGGATCAAATTTCACACCGTGTTTTTTCAGCATGGCAAGAAATTCCTCGTCAAAATTCATTTTCTTGTGATGTGCCTCCTGATTGCGAATGTACCGGATCACGGCGTTGATGTTTGATGCGCTCACGCTGAAAGCGCCGAATCCACGTTGCCATTGGAACTTCTGGCCCATCCATTTTGAAGAACTCCCTTTGATAGTGAGAATGGCATCGGAGAGCGCGATTGTGGGCGGGAGTTCGATCAATAGGTGGATATGGTCTTTCATTCCTCCGATTTCGCGGACAAAAATGCCTTCCTTCTTGCAGATGCCAACAATGTAGCCCCACAGGCGCTGTTCGGATTCTTTTGGAATGGTTTTGCGACGATCCTTTGTACTGAATACAACGTGAATGTAGTTTTGGACCAAGGTATGTGCCATGTGTCGCGCCTCCAGCGCTTGAAATTGTTTTATGCCTACCCACGGCTTCGCCGTGGGCTGACCTGTGGTCGCGCCTAAAGGCGCTTAGAAAGGTTGTGATGCACACAGTCTGTATCAGATGTGGGTTTCGTATTTCCAGATTTTGACAAAATCTTGTTTGCATACTTCAAAGTGTTCCTTGAGAACATCTGACGGCGCATAGGTCAGACGCAGGTCTAGCGCATTCAAGATCAAATCGTGAGCGATGCGCAATGCCTGCTTTGCTTCATAGTCCTGGGACTTCACGCTCATCTGAATCTGATCGCAGCCATCTTCTTTGGACATTGTGCTAAAGACAAACATTGCACTGGGGGTGTATATACGCAGAAGCATAATCAAAAGCCAATGAATGTAAGTCAGCAAGAGTACCGGCTTCTTTAGCCATCTTTAAAGTGTGTTCACCGCTCCAATTCAGATCTTCCATTCGTACCATTTTCCCCTGCGCGTATCTTGGAACTTTAGCGGCGAGTTGGGTGTGCATCTGAGAACTTCTTTCGCCGACAGGGATATTCTGCAAGATCTTTGCCCATTGGACCCACATGATGTTCAGAAAATCATCAGTCTTTTCGGGGTGAAGATGGAGATGCCGAGCTACGACAACGCATTCGTACATCGTTCGTGCACTCCTAAGAGCGGCCCTCCCGAAGCCATCGTTGACCGCAAAGAGAATGTCCTCCAAGATGTCTCTGCACGATACGAGCAAAGGGAAAACAACGCTATCTTCGTGTGCGCTTGTTGAAGTTGCGCCTCTTGCCATGCCTAGATCGCAGGTGTCTCTTAGACGCAACAACTCTCCGCTATGTCTTGCCAACGTTCCTTAATCGTTGCATCTGTTTGCGGAATTTGATTTGCCATATTTTCCCGGTCTCCAATCGTATGAAGATGGTGTCGTAATAAAAACACGACTACTGTCCTCTTTCGGCATTGATTCGGTTTCTATTTTCGCATATAATTCGCTATTCGCAAAACCTAGAAATCTGGGTCCGCTTGCGCCTGGAACGGTGTGGGTGGGGATGGTCTTTGACAAAAGAAGCATTCAGCAGTCAGCATTCAGCCCCTTCCATAGACGGTAAAAGTGCCCAAACCTACGCCAATCTGGGATGCGGCGGCGTAAGTCCTTTAGATGTTGGGATGAACAGGGAGGGGAGGGCAGGCACAAGCGGCCATGACTAGTCCCAAAAAGCCGCGAGGCAGACTCGCGCGCCGAGCGGCTCGATCCAGGAGCAGAAGGACCTTTGCCCTGGCGATATTCTCAAGCGGTCTTAACTAATCAATGGGAGCGTAATAGCCTTTTCTGGCCTGGATCTTGTATCCGTCCTTGGACTTGACTTCGATCTTGCGGAATTTGCCGTCGTTACGCGCGTCCGTTGGGGTGTAGCTGATGTTGTATTGGCTGCGCAGCTCGTCGGAAATTTCCTGGAAGGCCTTCTGGAGTTTGTCCGCTTTCACGGTGATCATGCGTCCGCCGGTTTGGTCGGCGAGGTGGTTCATATCGTAAGAGTCGGAGCCGTACGACGGGTCGCTGATCAGGAGCACGTAGACGATCACGTCAGACTTCTGGGCGGCTTCAATGGAATCCTTCAGGCGCATCTGGCTGCCCTGGTCCACGCCGTCGGTCAGGACGATCATGGCTTTGCGCCCGACCTGGCGGCCCAGAATATCGTTGGCCCCGAGATAAACGCCGTCATAAAGAAGAGTGCCTTTGGGGTGAGAGATGGGGATGGGGCCCTGGCCGAGTCCGGGGATACCCGAGCTGGCTGTTCCGGTGTTGACGCGGGCTTTGTCCAGGCCGTGGCGCAGCAGGCGGACGTCAGACGTCAGGTCTTGCAGCAGATCAACGGAAACATCAAAGCTGATGACGAAAGCCAGGTCTTTGTCGGTGATCACCTGACGCAGGAAGTCGCCAGCCACGATCTTTTCTTCCGGCAGCATGCGCTGCATGGACCCGCTGGAATCAATGAGAATGCCCAGCGTAAGCGGCTGATTGCTGACGGCGCTAAAGTTCTTGATGGTCTGGGGCTTGCCTTCTTCCAAGATGTCAAAGTGTTCCTGAGTAAGGGCCGGAATCAAGGCGCCGTGCTTGTCCTTGACGTTGAAAAAGACGTTCACCAGGCGCACGCTCTGGCGGAAAGTGGGCGTGGATTCGGGCTGGGCCGCGGGTGGTTTCTGCGCTCCACTGCTCTGCGCGCCGTTACTTTGTAACCCAGTACTTTGGGCAGCGGTGACACTGCATGATAAAGCGGCGAACAACAAGCCGAGAATCAGGTTTCGCATAAGCGAACTTGTGCCTTTCCTGGAGGAAAATGAAAATCCTTGCGGGTCGCTAATTTTAAACAGATGACAAGTTTATTTGATGCACGCTGGCCATCCCTGGAATGCCTGGAAAGCATACAATGGAATAAGAAAACACAGGGGCTTAAACGCCCGTGGGACGCAAGAGGCGGGTGGCTGCCGCGTTCTACGAATGAAAGAACCTTGTCTGCCAGGCCAGAAGGCAATTGCAAAGCGTTGCAGGCAGAGAAGTGTGTGCAAACGCGAAAAAGCTGGTAACGACAAGAATCAAGAAGCGTTAGCTGGCGAGAGGAAGCCTTGGCTTCCTCCAAAAATGGCTCAAAGTCTCGTCTCACGTGGTAGGAGGGATTCCGAAATGGCTGGTTTGAAGTGGGCAATTAGGACTGTAATGTGTCTGTTAGTGCTGGCTGCTGTGCCGGTGATCGCCCAGGAAGTACCCGATGCGCCCCGGCCTAAGCCAACCCCGGAAGCCACGGGCCAGTTCCCGGAAGGCGCACCCCAGGCGCCCAAGAACCCACATCCGGAACCTTCCAGCTCTCCCTCGCCCAACCTGCCGGACCAACAGTCCGCCAAGGTTGACGGTCTGGAAAATAGCCGCAACGCTCCCATGTTCTCCATCAGCGTAACGTTCGTCCAGGTTCCGGTTATCGTGAAAGACAAAGCTGGACGCTTGGTCCCCGGCCTGGTACCAAACGATTTCACCGTTTATGAAGACGGCGTCCCGCAGAGGCTGCGTTTCTTCACCAGTGACCCGTTCCCGTTGTCCGCGGCCGTGGTTGTGGACACGGACTTGCCGACCGGGACCATGAAGAAAGTCAACGAGACATTGCCGGCGCTGATCGGCGCGTTCACGGAGTATGACGAAGTCGCGCTCTATCGCTACGGACACACGGTACAGCAGATTGCCGGATTTGCCGGAGCCGCCAACGTCTCATCGTCGACGCTGACGAAGATAAAACGTCCAGGAAGAGACAGTGGCCCACCCATGATGGGCGGCCCCATGAGCGGCCCTTCCATCAATGGACATCCGGCAGACCCCGGCACGCCGAACGCCGGGATGCAAACACCGGTACAGCAATCCTACGTTTTGAATGATGCCATTTTGCGCGCAGCCCAGGACTTGAGCAAACGCGACCGCACGCGCCGCCGCATAATCTTCGTCGTAAGTGACGGACGCGAACTGGGCAGCACGGCCAACTACGAAGAAGTAAAGAAACTGCTGCTGGCCAACAATATCGCCGTCTATGCTCTGGGCGTGGACACGGCGGCCATCCCCATCTATGACCGCTTGAACCGCATCCGCGTACCCGGGTTTGGCTACGGCAATATTCTTCCGAAATATGTTTCCGATACGGCCGGCGAGATGTTTGCCGAGTTTGACCGCCAGTCGATTGAACAGGCCTACACCAAGATCACTGACGTGGCCCGCAACCAGTACACGCTGGGATATACCACGCGCGCCACGCTGGCCGCCGGGTTCCGGGCCATTGAAGTGAAGGTCCATCGCGCCAATCTGAATGTATTGGCCAAGGCCGGGTACTATCCGCTACCACCGCAACCCAAAACCAAGGCTCCTGAATAAAACTTTCGTGTTTCCCGGAAAGTACATCTGTTTAGCTATCCGTAACCCTGCCGGGACAATTACAATCTGTGGTTAGTCCGTTGTGATATAAAACTGCTTTCACCCAGCAAGGGAGTTTGAGTGGGCACAGGGTCTTGGTGTGCATGGCTCGGGCTTTGACTGCTTTGACTAGAATTAGAACCAAGCTGAAAAGGGAATAAGAGGAGAGCCTTGAGTTTTATCAACTTTGCGGCACGCGAGATCAACTGCAAGGTGGTCTACTATGGCGCCGGTTTAGGCGGCAAGACCACCAATCTTCAGTTCATCTTTGATAAAGCCGCGGACAAGCAGAAAAGTAAGATGATCTCCCTGGCCACGGAGACGGACCGCACCTTGTTCTTTGACTTCCTGCCTTTGGACCTGGGCACCGTACGTGGCTTCCGCACACGCTTCCATCTTTATACCGTCCCCGGACAGGTGTTCTATGACGCCAGCCGCAAACTCATCCTGCGTGGTGTGGATGGCGTGGTATTCGTCGCCGACTCCCAGGAAGAACGTCTGGACGCGAACCTGGAAGCCCTGGACAATCTCCAGGAAAACCTGAAAGAACACGGCTACGACTTCAAGAAGATCCCTTACGTTTTGCAACTGAACAAACGCGACCTGCCCACTGCCCTGCCGGTGGACGACTTGAAACGCGAACTCGCCCGAAAAAACGAACCGGTGTTTGAAGCCGTGGCCTTCCAGGGCCAGGGCGTTTTCGAAACACTGAAGGAAGTCGCGCGCCAGGTATTGGTGGAATTGAAGAAGGGGTAAGTCCGAGCAATTGGCAATTAGCAAATGGCAATTAGCCTGAGCGTGGCGCGTCCGACAGTTTTCTTCTCTTTTATAAAGCCACGATATTCCAATGACAATCTCTGAGTCTGATTTCGCGTCGAATCTCGGCATTGATGTCGCCGAGTTTCGGGCATGCTGAATCTGATCTTGCCAATTGCCAATGCTAAGTTCCACATGGACGTTGCCGACTTCAGCTTTCTGAATCCGGCTCGGCTAAGTGCTAATTGCTAATTGCCAGCTGCTTCGCAGCACCTTATGACCTTAGTCCAAGCACCAGTAGCCATTTTGATTTCCACACGCTGGCCCGTGCTAAGATGCCCCTCAGACCCCGGAAAAGAGTTGTTTGAATGGCATCTAAGAGATTTAGAACAATTTCCACCGCAGCCGCTGTGGCTGTCGCAGTGATCTTCGCGATTTTCTTTTTCACGCGGCATAGCGAACTGTTTTCACAGACGCATGTGTCGGCTGCGCCGCCTGCCGCGCAGAGCGCTCAGAGCAACGGCGCGCAGAATAGCGCCATACAAAATGGCGCATCGCAAAATGGCGCCTCCCAAAATAACTCCGCCCAATCCGGCATTCCGGCAGCGCCTGCGGCCCAGCCCTTGCCGCCAGGCACCATCGCTTTTGAAGCCAAGGCCGTGACCAGTGCGCAGTTTCTGGCGCGTCAGCACCTGACCGAATCGCAATACATGACGGTGGCCGAGTATGTGGAAGCCATCGGCAAAGCCAACAATGGAAAAACGACATTCAAGAAGGGCGAGACCGCGTTAATCCCGGGCATTGAGCCGCAACCGGTTGTAGAAAAAACGCGCCCTTATGCCAAGGAAACGGAAATCCGCGCGATCTATCTCACGGGCACCAGCGCCGGCAGCGCGAAGGGGTTGCAACTCGTCCGCCACTGGCATGAAGCCGGCGGCAACGCCGTGGTCTTTGACATCAAAGACAGTGACGGAACCATTAACGTGCCGTTCAGCCATCCGCTGGCCCGCAAGATCAAGAATTTCCCTATCAGCAATTTGCCCAAGTACGTGCGCTATCTGCATTCGCTGGACCTGCACGTAATCGCCCGCCAGGCGCTGTTCAGAGACGACAACATTGCCAAAAACCATGGCACACTCGCCGTGCAGTCGCGCAGCCTGCACCAGCCGTGGCGTGAGAACGGTAAACTCGTGTGGTCTGACACTTCCAACAAAGAAGTTCAGGATTACAACATTGCGCTGGCCAAATACGTAGCCACATCGGGCGTGGACGAAATTCAGTTTGATTACGTCCGCTTTCCGGCCGAAGGCAACCAGGCAGATGCGCAGTTCGCTTTCCAAAAAGATCCAAAATCAAAGATGCAGCGCGATGAAGTCATCGCCAACTTCCTTGATCGCGCCTACACCGAGTTGCACCCCATGGGCGTGCTGCTCTCGCTGGACGTATTCGGCGTAATGGCGTGGCAGCGCAACGTCGATCTCCGCCACACCGGCCAGGACGTGGTGAAGATGGCCAAGCATTGCGACGTAATGTCGCCGATGATTTATCCGTCACACTTCTTCGGCATGGATGGCTACGCCCATCCGGGAGACGCTCCGGAACATTTCATCAGCATCTCCATGGAGCGTTTTGCCAAAGTCACCGCGGGGACCGGCGTTGTCTTGCGGCCATGGTTGCAGGCTTTCCGCTGGCGCACCAAGACCTATTCGCCGGAATATATTCTGGCACAGGTGGGAGCCTCCAAGCAGCACAGCGGCGACGGATTCCTGCTCTGGAATGCAGCGAATGATTATTCCAAGCCCTTCGCGGCCATGCCGATCATCATGAAGAATCCCAAACAGTACCTTTACACGCCGCCCACCGCAGTGGCGCAAAATGCCCCGGCGCAGAATTCCAAGCCCGTGGAAGCTGCCGCTGGTGGCGTGCATCACCCGTAAAAGTATCTGAAGGCTTTAAATCTTCTTCCCGGCTGACTTTTGTAACGCCATTGTGAATATGCAAGCGGCGTTGGTACTGTCCTAATTTCACTCCCTTGCCACCCCGCCTGATATAACGCGAGTCGGGCCTGGTCCGTGTTTGACGCACGCCTCAGGCCCTGACCACAATTCACCTTACGAGAGGCGAACCATGGCTGACCCTGAGTCTAACAGCCCTGAATATCGGGAACTGCTCCGGCTGGTTACCCTGCTCAACAGCAGTGTGCGTTTCATTATCGTGCGCTTGAATGAACTGGCGTCCAACAAGGTTCTCTCTTCCGCTTATCTCACTCGCCTGATAG
>JANXPR010000315.1 GCA_025357215.1 Acidobacteriaceae bacterium
TTTTCTCTTTCCTCTTGACAACTCTGCTAATACGACTACCCTAGGGAGCCAAATGCAATGGCCCGCTTCCGCTCCTCCGGAGCTGGATGGGTAGGTGTTTTCTCGAGCCAGGATCTAGCGAGGAAAATTCAATTTCTGAGTCAGGCTGTGGCCGGCCTGTAACTCATTATTCCAGGAGGGCCGTATGGCAAGCGTTTCAGCACCAATCACAAGGTCTGACCAGATTTCCACTTCGAAGATATGGGGTGTCATTCTGGCGTCCTCGGTCGGAACCATGATCGAGTGGTACGACTTTTATATTTTCGGTACGCTCGCCATCTATCTGGCGCCCAAGTTTTACCCGCCGGGAAATCAATTGTTCGCCTACATCGCGTACTTGACGACTTTCTTTGTCGGTTTCGCGGTTCGGCCTTTCGGCGCGCTCTTCTTTGGCCGCATCGGGGACATTGTCGGACGCAAGTATGCTTTCATCGTGACGCTGACCATCATGGGCGGCGCAACGGCATTGGTCGGCGCCTTGCCCAGCTTCGCCACGGCAGGCTGGCTCGCTCCTATCATTCTGGTGATCCTGCGCGTGTTGCAAGGTCTGGCTCTGGGCGGTGAGTACGGTGGCGCGGCGGTCTACGTGGCGGAACACGTACCCGACGACAAACGCGGCTTCTACACCAGTTTTATTCAGATCACGGCAACCCTTGGCTTGTTCGTTTCCATCGCGGTGATTTTGGGAACACAGAGCCAGATGACGGACCAGGCTTTTAAAGACTGGGGCTGGCGCATTCCGTTCCTGGCCTCGCTGATTCTGGTCATCATCTCTTTGTACATCCGTTTGCAAATGGAAGAGTCACCCATCTTCCAGCAGATCAAGTCCGCAGGAATGACGTCTGCCCAGCCACTGAAAGACGCCTTCACGCAATGGCCCAACTTGAAGCAGGTTTTGATTTCACTGCTGGGTGCTACGGCCGGACAAGGCGTGGTCTGGTATACCGGACAATTCTTTGCGCTGTTCTTCATGACCACGATTTTGAAAGTGCCAAGCAGGGATGCCCACATCATTGTGGCCAAGGCTCTGCTGCTGGGTATGCCGTTGTTTGTATTCTTCGGCTGGCTCTCTGACCGCGTGGGCCGCAAACGGATCATCATGGCCGGGTTGCTTTTGGCCTGTTTGACTTATCGCATTCCGGGAACCTCGTACGGCATCTATCCCGCTATGCAGCGCGCCGCCGGCAATAACGTTCTACACGTGGACGCCACCAAGAACAAAGTGACCGGACAGACGTTGCTCACGCCGCAAACAGTTGACGCTACCGGCAAGGTAATTACTGCACCGCCAGCCACGAATGCTGACAAGAACAAGCTGATGTGGCTGGTATTTCTCCAGGTGATCTGGGTGACGATGGTCTACGGGCCTATCGCCGCTTTCCTGGTGGAATCGTTCCCGGCCAAGATCCGATACACGTCCCTTTCGTTGCCATATCACATAGGCAACGGCGTGTTCGGCGGGTTGGTACCGTTGATATGTGTGTGGATTCCGGCGATGACTGGCAATCCTTTCGACGGGCTTTACTACCCAATGACCATTGCCGCGCTCACCTTCATCGTGGGTAGCATCCTGCTGAAGGAAACCGTTCACGTAAAGATCTGGACGGAAGCTTCCGGCGAAAAAATGGAAAAATAAGAACCTTGGAAAATCCGCGCCTCCCGCTTGCAGACATCCTGTGAGCGGGGGGTGTAGGATATTCCTGTTTCGAACAAGTTGCCGTCACCCCCTGACGGCCGCAATCGTTATCACAGCCCATTGCTTCGGGTGAGATTTCGAGTTCGACCAAGAGGTCTTGAAAACCATGGCGGAAACTCGCGTGATGAAGGAAAAAGAACCAGAACTCACAGAAGCACAGATTGCGGTTCATTGGCGGGAAGAGCAGTACTACTACCCCAGTTCCAAGTTCATTGGCCAGGCCAACCTGACCGATCCGGCCGTAATGGAACGGTTCGGCGAAAAGAATTTTCCCGAATGCTTCCGTGAATACGGCGACCTGCTCAGCTGGGACCAGTACTGGCACACCACGCTGGACACCAGCGACGCGCCTTTCTGGCAATGGTTCGTCGGCGGCAAACTCAACGTCAGCTATAACTGCGTTGACCGTCATCTCGAAAAACACAAGAACAAAGCTGCCTTCATATTCGTCAGCGAGATGGAAGACGAACCTCCAGTTTCCATTACCTACCAGGAACTTTATTACCGCGTAAACGAAACAGCGGCCATGCTACGCGACTACTGCGGCTTGAAAACCGGCGACCGCGTCACGATCCACATGCCGGTGGTTCCGGAACTGCCTATCACCATGCTGGCGTGTGCACGCCTGGGCCTGGTGCATTCCGTTGTGTTCGGCGGCTTCAGCGGTGAAGCTTGCGGCATGCGCGCCGCTGATTCGGGAAGCAAAGTGCTGGTCACCATTGACGGCTACTACCGTGGCGGCAACATGACCGACCACAAAGAGAAAGCCGATCTGGCGGTGGCGACCGCGGCAAAAGAAGGCACGAAAGTTGAGAAGGTGCTGGTGTGGCGCCGCGAGGCCAAAAAATACCATTCGGCCAAGCCGATGGTCGCCGGCCGCGATTTTTTTGTCGACGAAATTCTGAAGAAATACGCAGGCCAGATCGTTGCTCCCGTTTCCATGCCTTCAGAAGCTCCGCTTTTTCTTATGTACACTTCCGGCACCACAGGCCGCCCCAAGGGATGCCAGCACGGCACCGGCGGATACCTCTCCTACGTTGCCGGGACCACGAAATTCATTCAAGATCTGCAACCAGAAGACGTGTATTGGTGCATGGCCGATATCGGCTGGATCACCGGACACTCTTACATTGTTTACGGTCCGCTCACGCTGGCCGCGACTAGCGTCTTGTTTGAAGGCGTGCCGAACTATCCT
Organism: Acidobacteriaceae bacterium; assembly: GCA_025357215.1. Taxonomy (GTDB): domain Bacteria; phylum Acidobacteriota; class Terriglobia; order Terriglobales; family Acidobacteriaceae; genus Angelobacter. The sequence goes on from JANXPR010000315.1 coordinate 2,931, forward strand.
GACGCGGGACGTCCGTGGCGCGTGGCCAAACGGCTGAACGTGAACATTTTCCACACGTCGCCGACGGCCATCCGCATGTTGCGCAAAGCTGGTCCGGACGAACCTGCAAAATACGACTATCACTTCAAGCACATGACCACGGTGGGTGAGCCCATCGAGCCGGAAGTGTGGAAGTGGTATTACGAAGTTGTGGGCAAGGGCGAAGCCGTAATCGTGGACACATGGTGGCAAACCGAAACCGGCGGATTCATGTGCAGCACCAAGCCGGGCATTGATCCCATGAAGCCGGGAAGCGCCGGGCCTCCGCTGCCGGGAATATATCCCGCAATTTACGACGAAGAAGGCAAGGAAGTGAAGCCGGGATCTGGCAAGGCCGGTAACATTTGCATTCGCAATCCGTGGCCGGGAATGTTCCAGACCATTTACGGTGATCGTGACCGCTTCGTCCGCCAGTACTACCAGAAATACAACAGAGATAAGAACAGCAAGAAGTGGCAGGACTGGCCGTACTTTGCCGGTGACGGTGCGGTGCAAGCGCCGGATGGCTACATCCGAATTCTGGGCCGCGTGGACGACGTGATCAACGTTGCCGGACACCGCCTGGGCACCAAGGAAATCGAATCGGTTTGCCTTACGGTGAATGAAATCGCGGAAGCTGCCGTGGTTCCAGTTGCGGATGAAGTGAAGGGCCGCGTGCCGGAAGTTTATGTCGCGCTGAAACCAGGCGTGGCATCCGACGGCATTGAAAAGAAAGTGATTGACGCGATTGAAACGCAGATTGGTAAAATCGCCCGTCCCAAAAAAGTCCACGTGGTTCCGGACATGCCGAAAACGCGTTCAGGTAAGATCATGCGGCGAGTGCTGGCGGCCATTTCCAATTCCCTGGACACCGGAGATGTGACCACGCTGGCCAACCCGGACATCGTCGAACAGATTCGCGTGATGGTGCAGGGCGACAAAAAAGTTGTGCTCAAGGAAGCGCCGGAAGACTTGAAGCATTTCGGCGACGAGCGCTAGAAGTCCCGATAGTTCTACTTTGCAGGTTCCACTTCTAACTTTGTAAGCGCAGTGCGCGGTTATCAACGGTAAGCAAGTTGTGTACGCATCGCTGAGGAGGCATTTATGAAGGATGGCAAGAAGGGCAAGGGTGTATCGCGTAGAGACTTTATGAAAATCGCCGGTATCGGCGGCGTGGGTGCCGGCGTTGTCGGACCGGCATTCATCTTTCCTGAGCGGGCCGCCGCTCAGCAGAAAACCCTGAAGATCCTGCAGTGGAGCCACTTTGTTCCCGCATGGGACGAATGGTTCAACAAAACATCTACGGTTGAGTGGGGACAAAAGAACAACACAACCGTGACCGTGGACAACATCAACCTGGTCGATCTGAAGACCAGGGCCGCGTCAGAAGTGTCCGCGAAGAAGGGCCATGATCTGTTCATGTTCCTTTCTCCGCCGGCCGCGTATGAAAACCAGGTCATTGACATGACCAACGTGTACAAGGAAGTGGAAAAGAAACACGGCAAGAAGATTGACCTTGCACACAAGTCCACGTACAACCCAAAGACCAAGAAATATTTTGCGTTTTCTGATGCGTACACGCCTGATCCGGGCAACTACCACAAAGAGTGGTGGGCCGAGGCGGGCTATCCCAACGGACCCGATACCTGGGACGATCTGCGCGCTGGCGCCAAGAAAATCAGAGACAAGAATGGCCATCCCTGCGGACTCGGCCTTTCCCAGGAACTGGACTCCAGCATGGCCATGCGTGCCCTGCTGTGGTCATTTGGCGGAGCCGAGCAGGATGAAAACGGCAACGTGGTGTTGAATTCCAAGAACACCATCGAAGCCTTGAAGTTCATGAAGGCCTTATATCAGGAATCAGAGACTGCTGAAGTCTTCACCTGGACTCCGCCCTCGAACAACCAGGCCATGCTAGCCGGCCGCGTTTCGTTTGTCGCCAATGCCATTTCCATCTCGCGGCAGTCGGAACGGGAGAAGATGCCCATCGACAGCAAGATCGGAATCAGCCAGGCGTTGAAAGGACCGGTACGCCGCATTGCTGCCGAACACGTGATGAACTGTTACGTGGTCTGGGAGTTTGCGGAAAACAAAGACGGGGCGCAGAAGTTCCTGATCGACTACATGGACCACTTCCACGACGGGTTTGTGGCCGGGCAGTTCTACAACTTCCCGTGCTTCCCCAAAACCGTGCCCGATCTGAAAACCGAGATATCCAACGATCCGCGCAGCAACCCGCCTGACCGTTACAAGGTGCTGGGCAACGTGCTGGACTGGGCAACCAACGTGGGTTATCCGGGATACGCGAGCGCGGCGATTGACGAAGCGTTCACGACCTTTGTGATCCCCACGATGTTTGCCAAGGTGGCGCGTGGTGATGAAACTCCTGAAAACGCGGCTGCGGCGGCGCATAAGGAATACCAGCGTATTTTTGACAGGTTTAAATAGAACCCGGGGGTTAGATGGCCGTAGTTAGCACGCGAAACCTGACGAAAGTATTCAAAGAAGGCGAGCTGGGAGCAGTCAACAACGTAAATCTGGAGACCCGCGAGGGCGAGTTCCTGGTTTTCCTGGGACCTTCGGGTTCCGGGAAAACCACTCTCCTGCGCATGATCGCCGGCCTGGAAACCCCCACGGCCGGCGAGATTCTCATTGGCGGCAAAGTGGTCAACGATCTCACGCCGCGAGAGCGCCGCATCGCCATGGTTTTCCAAAGCTACGCGCTCTATCCTCACCTGACGGTTTACAAGAACATTGCTTTTCCTCTGAAGGCGCAGAACGTTCCCAAGGACCAGCACAAACAAAAAGTTGAATGGGCGTCTTCACTGCTGGGGATTGGGGACTTGTTACAGCGTAAGCCGCGCGAACTCTCCGGCGGCGAAAGACAACGCGTGGCGTTGGCGCGGGCCATCGTCCGCGAACCCTCGGTCTTTCTGCTGGACGAGCCACTCTCCAATCTGGACGCCAAGTTGCGTCTTTCCGCGCGCGAAGAACTGGAACGCTTCCATCGCCGCGTAGGTACCACCACGATCTACGTCACGCATGACCAGGTGGAAGCCATGGCCATGGGCGACCGCATCGTGGTGTTGAACAAAGGCGTGGTCCGGCAACTGGGCAGTCCCAAAGAAGTCTATGACGACCCGGCGGACACCTTCGTCGCCACGTTCCTGGGATCGCCGCCCATGAACCTGATCGAAAATGCCGACGTCATCTGCGGCTTCCGTCCGGAACATTTCCGCCTGGCCGAAGACATGAAGGAAACAGCCAAAATTAATTTTCAGTTCCGCGTGGAGAACATGGAGTATCTGGGCGCGGAATACATTCTGTCCGGCAACATTGTTGGCGGAAAAGTGGACGGTAAAAAAGTCATTGCTCGCTTGCTGCTTGGCCACTCGTTCGAACTAGGCAAGACATATGACTTCGCCGTGCCAGAGCGCCACTTAAAATTCTTTGACGTCAAGACGGAAGTGAAAGTCGCGCCGAGGCCCCTGACATGGCAGTAGCCACCGGCAAGATCAAGTCCATGGGGGCGGCCAAGAGCCCGTTGCTCGGGTTCGCCATGTTTAGCCCGGCAATTCTGTACATTGTCCTGGTGATCGGGCTGCCGTTTGTCATGGCGGTGTTTTATGCCTTCAGCGACGCCCGCATCGGCAGTAATGAATTGCACTTTGTAGGCCTCGAAAACTTCCGCAGCATCATCCAGAGCCCCAGCTTCCAAAAGTCTCTGCAAAACTCCATCGTGTTCACCATCGCCTCGCAGGTTATTGTGATGGTCTGCGCGAACATTCTGGCCATTGCCCTGGAAAAACCCTTTCGCGGACGCGGCTTGGTACGCTTCCTGATCTTGCTCCCCTGGGTCGCGCCGGTTTCGCTGGGCACAATCGGCTGGAAGTGGATTCTGGACTCCATCTACAGCGTGATTACCTGGGTGCTGGTGTGGCTCCATCTGGTAAAACCTTTTGACACGCCCATGTGGCTGGGTGAACCTCGTCTGGCCATGACGTCCGTGGTGTTGGTGCACTGTTGGCGACTGATACCGTTTTCCACTGTGATCTTGCTCGCCGGGCGCACGGCCATCCCCAAGGAGATTCCTGAAGCTGCGGCCATTGACGGCGCAGGTTTCTGGCGAACCACGTTTCAAATCAACCTGCCGATGATGAAACCCATCATCGCGGTGGCGCTGCTCTTTGGGACCATCTTCACTTTTACTGACATGACGGTGGTTTACATCCTCACCGCCGGCGGACCGTTTGATTCCACGCAAACGCTGCCGTCGTTCGCGTTTGCCACCGGAATCACCGGCAGTGATCTGGCGGCGGGCGCGGCTGTCTCGGTCTTTCTCGTGCCGGTACTGGTGCTGATCGCTTATCTGATGCTGCGCATGGCGCATCGTGCGGAGATGGCATGACCAACAACATTCCATTGCCACCCGTGAAACGGCCGTTGGGCTTGACGATCCTGAGCGCGTTGATGGCCGCTGGTGCCGCCGCGATTCTGGTCCGCGCCGCAATGGTGCACAGCGCTGGCTTAGGCCTGGTGTTCCGCAGCGTATGTGCGTTGCTGATTGCCGGCATTGCCTTGGGATTGTGGAAGCTGTGGAACTCGGCACGCGTTTTTCTCTTCTTCCTTCTGGTCTTGGAGATCGCCGGCTGCCTGCTTGCGCTGTTTCTGTATGCTCTACGGCAGTCGCAAACGCGGCTGGCGATTGAGCTGGTGGTAATCGTCGGCCTGTCCGCGTTCGTCCTGTGGTTCTTGCAGACTCTTGACGTGCGTCACGCTTTTGGCGAAGCTAGCGCCTGGCCCAATACCGTAAAAGCTCTGGTTCTGACGATCTTTACCGGGCTGCTGGCCTTCCCGTTTTTCTGGATGGCGGTGGCCACCTTCAAAGAGAACCTGGATCTTTACGCCACGGAGAACAACCCGTTTCTCTTCAACCTAGAGCCTACGCTGGAGCATCTGCGTTACCTGTTTACCCAGACCGAATACGCTCAGTGGCTGCTCAACACGGCATGGGTCGGGTTGGCTGTGGTGGCTATTACGCTGCTGCTGGCCATTCCAGCAGCCTACGCTCTGGCCCGCCTTACCGGACGCTGGGGAGAACGCCTGGGCATCGCCATCTTCCTCACGTATCTTGTTCCGCCCACGTTGCTGTTCATCCCGCTCTCTCGCGTGGTGGCGATCCTCGGATTGCAGGATTCACTCTGGTCGCTGGTGCTGGTGTATCCCAGCATAACGGTGCCGTTTTCCATCTGGCTGCTGATGGGCTTTTTTAAGTCCATTCCCAAGGAACTGGAAGACGCGGCCATGGTGGATGGACTCACGCGCTTTGGAGCGTTCATTAAACTGGTGATCCCGATTTCTACCTCCGGAATTCTCACTGTGGTGATTTTCTCCTTTACCCTGGTGACGCAGGAATTCGTCTACGCGGTGACATTCATTTCACCCAAAGCCAAGCAGATGGTGGGCGTGGGCGTGCCCAACTTCCTGGTTTTGGGCGACGTTTATTACTGGGGCGCGCTCATGGCGGCGTGCCTGATCGCCAGCCTCCCTGTTGCCTTCTTTTACAACCTTTTCCTTGACCGTTTTATCGCCGGATTTACTGTTGGCGCAGTGAAGGGATAGGCCCGTTTTATGCAGGTTTCGCCGCGTTCCAGACGCCCGGTGCGGGACGCGGCTGGTAGTCCCAAGACTTGCACCATACTCTCAACAAAAGACTTGACAGAATCGGCAACAGGGCTGAAAGTGTTTCGCGCACATCCAAGACCCCAACTTTAATCGTCTGGCCGCGAGGGTAGGAGTGCGTATTTCGGTAATCATTGAGTCCACAAAACTTCACCGCCCCGGGACGGTTTTGATCTGAGGAGCAAAACATATGCTGGCTTCGCTGATGTTGATGGAGCTTCCGAAATGGACGCAGCAATACGATCCTTTCAATAGTTGGTGGCTTTCTGCGCTGGTAGCAGCCCTGCCCATCATCGTGCTGTTCACCCTGATGGCCGGCTTCCG
>JANXPR010000354.1 GCA_025357215.1 Acidobacteriaceae bacterium
TTCGCCTAGCAGAATTCCGGCCGCCATATCAACCTGGTGATCGCGGATGAGTCGCTCCCTGGCATTTGCAATATTCTGAAATGATTGAGGTACGTTGCCGCTGGAGGCCGTGAGATTGAGAACGCGCGTGTATTCGCGGCCGAAGCCATCGAAAGTGGAAACGGCATTTTCGAGCGCGTCTTCAAAAATATGCTGCCGGAGTTGTTCCTCCTGTTGATCTCCCAAAGCCAGCATCTGCTCTATGGTGTCTAGATTCTTGTTAAGAATCTGTTCCGAATTGTGCTGACCACAATCGGGACAAAATGCGAAAACCCCGTATATCGTGTAGCGGAGCGTGCAGGCAGTGCAAATCAACTCCGATTCCAGATCCTGCTCTCTATATCGAAAAAGCGCGGGTACCGAGCCGCCGGTGACCGTGATGTTCATTTTTATGAAGCCATCCTGCCGCCCAATTGGACCCTCGTGGCGCTTCAACATCTTGGAAAGCTCTCCATGGGCGTACCGTAGCGCCGCTGATTTAGTGAATTCAATTTGGTCTTTCGTAAAGAATTGATTGGCTTCCGCCTTGTGTCCACAATAGGCGCAATAGCAAGGAGCAGGTCCCTGAATGCCCGTTCCCAGTTTCACCTTAAAATACCTCTCGCAAACTGGGCACTCGCGCCCAACGAAGCCGCCATCGTCAGTTGGAATTGTTATCATTAGTTTCGATCCCATAAATTTCCCGTCCCAAAAATAGATTAGCGCATTCACGGGTCAGCCAGGAGGAGATCTAGGCTCTGCGACCGAAAGGCAGCCGAGGCTTCAAAGCTGTTCACGCTTTCAAGGTCCTGATGTTCTCCAAACCGGGAGATTGGTACAATTGAGGCCGCTGAAGCACTAGATCCGCGAGTTGATAGGACCATTGGAATGATCAATCTTCGCCCGATCCTGGTTGACTTACAAACCAAGCGGGCCGAACTTCGGAAGGAACTCCGCGGTCTTGATGCGGCTATAAAGGTGCTGACGCCCATGGCCGGCCGATCGTCAGTCGGACGCCGGCCTGCCAAGCGCAAACTGTCTGCTGCCACTCGCAGGAAAATTTCGGAAGGGCAGAAGGCACGTTGGGCAAGGTTCAAGAAGCAACAACAGTCTGCCTGATTCGGTCCGCCAAGGTCGACGGCGTTGCTCCCTCCTCCCTCTTTCCCAAGAAGATCCGCCGATCATGGGTAAACTATTGGGGTATGCCTGTTTCTAGAGATGCACAATACGGGAAATCCCGCTGGACGGGCAGAAATGGTCGCTATCATTGAGCACGTGCTTAGTGACAGGCCTGGGGAATGGCAGGTTTCCATCATTGGCTCACAAGCAAATGACCGCTGGGAAATGAAGATTCATGGGCCAAACGGCTTCGAGCGCTCTTACACGCTCGAAGGTTCTGCTGGCGAGCATCGGCCAGAGGTGATTCGAGTATTGTTGGAGCGATTACTCCCGGCGAGAACTGGCGCAATGCGGAATTAACAATCGCATTAATGCGTGTGAGGATTTGCCTATAGCCCAGGCCTTGCGTTCTTCAATGGCTTCTCAATCTTGAACACAGCGGGCGGTAATTTTCTCCAGGGCGGCTCTCCAGTATCCGGCAAGGATTTGAATACCATGCATTCTTCCGGATTGAACGCGTAGAACCCTCCCATAAAAATACGCTCATAACCGCCGCGTGTGTCGACCCAATCGCCCGCATTTCCTACCATGTCAATCACGCCGAACGGGCTTGCACCTAGCACGTATTTGGAACTTGGTTGCAGACTGGCGGGCGCCTGACCCTTCTCCGGAAGACCGATGCAATTTGTTCGCTGCCCGTCGAATTTGTTGCCCCAGGGATACAGCCGTCCGTCAACTCCCCTCGCCGCAAGCTCCCACTCAAGATCCGTGGGCAGCCTCTTGCTTTGTTGCCGGCAGTAGAACTGTGCTTCTTCCATCGTAAGCGGTGCGGGACACTCCTCACACGGGGCGCTGGCGGACAATTGCGTATCGGTAGTGGGGGTCTTTTTGGAGTTGCCCACCGATCGTTTTTCGGCACGCTCCGACGCATTCACCACGTTGAAGATCTGGTTCAAATCACCCATCAACTTGGGAACTTGCCCGGCGCCCACGGCGTCTACCGCCGCTGCATTGCGCTCAGTATTCAGAAGCACCGAATACTGAATGTCACCTTTGCGTTCTGCTTCAATCGCAAAAGGCCTGTAGCGATGGGCGGATACTGGATTCAAGTCAATCCAGAAAGCCCTTTCCGAGTTGAGTGTTTGGCGGTCTGTTCCTTGTTGCCATTCCACCGGAGGAACATACGCCATCTTTGGGTGAGTGCGAATCGCATCGAGAGACGGCCATGCTAGGAGCGCGCTCTTTTTGGACCACTTGAGCCCGGGCGTTAAGTTGAGGTGAAAGCGGACCTCTCGAGGCTCCCCGTCCTTGTAAGCCGCTTTCGTCACGACGAGCAAGTCCGAGGCGGGGAGCCGAAACTGTGATCGACGAACTCCGAGAACTTGAAATTCAAGGACCTTGTTGGACTGGTTGGTTTCCGGAAGCTCCTCATATATTTCGATCGATGCGGAGTCGGCGATCTCAGAAAACTGCGGCAGGTCAACCGTAATCAACGTGTGATTTCGATAGTAGATGAACGCCCAAACCGCCAGAGCGGCAATGATGACTCCCGTTGTAACCAGCAGAGAGCGCAGTACGAGATAGGTCTTCGATGATCTTCGACCGCGTTCCGACTGCTCGCCACCAGGCTCCAGTTGTATTGGATCACCCGACACCCAGTACGACGCCGATTGCGACGGCATGATGCCAGGCCGGCTGAGCCGTTTACGTATATCTGTGGCCAATTCGACTGCATCGATCGTGCCGGGAATCTTCGCGACCGAGGTCTTCAGGGCTGCAGCGAATCGAGTGGACCGGTCCAACGGATATTCCAGCGTGCTTTCACCCTCGGAAGAGGCTGCGATCACGCAAGTGTTGGCGCCACTCCGAGCAGCCTTGATTTCGTTGATGAGGCCTGCCGCATTGCAGGTATCAACCAAGAGGAGTAGCTGGGCGGATTCGGCTACAGCGAGCAAACGGCGGGCGAGTTCACCACCGGAAAGAACCTGGGAAGCTTTACGCGTACGAATGCTAGCTCGAAAGTGGTTACCTTCCATCCATGCATGACCGACAATGTAGATCGCCACGGTCCCACCAGTCGGCCCGAGAGAGGAAAAGTCATCCCAATTTGTGATCTGGAGAACCGGGGCATCTGTTTGCAAGTAGGGAGTCAGCGTTGCCGAGACAGAGTTGCAACTCTCGCCAAGCGTTCGAAGCTGAGGGAGGTTCAATTCAGGCGGCAACTCACCATCAAGTTGAACGAGGACGAGAGTGGAAATGCGGGACATGGCCGATTCTCACCACCTAAAAAAGCCGCGCATTGTCGGCTCATTCGCGAATCCTTGAGCGTTTGCGATATTGGGAAGAGTCGACACGAGCTTTTGCAAAAGGATCGGCGTGGCCGCCCCGAGGTGAAAGCAGAGCAGTGCGCTCGCGGGTCCTGATAGATAAAGCATCGGCATGAGGGCTCCTAAACTGATCATGCCCAGGGTGGTAATCCAATAAAGAGCATGACCAGTGTAGAGTTTCGTTCCCTCGGGCTTTCTCGAGAGCAGATACCAATGGAGCAGTTCTGCGGCAGCCCCGCCGATAAAGCCGAAAAGTAGTTGTTGCCAAAACTGAGTGAGTTGCACTGTTTTCCACTCCCAATCACCGGTGAAGGCTTATGCAGTATGCCACAGTGGGCTGTTATCGTGCGTCATTACCGCAAGGGTGACCCGATCATTGCATCGTGGCGTTGTTGAATGTTGCCATTTGCAAAGCGCTGCCTTGCCGATTAAGCGAATTGGAACGGAAAAATCAGGTCGGTACTCGTCAGACAGCTAACGATTTGAAGCCCAGCGTCTTCGCTATAGGATACTGACGCTCCGCTCAACCGCACTGCCGAATCTGGCGAGAGTTGGTCAAACACCGCACAATCCTTTGATGTCCAACGTAGCAAGACTGTGCTTCCAACTGGGACGTGGTTCGATAATAGGCATTCTGCTGACCATGTATTCTGTCCCTTACGGGATCGCAGAATGAGTTGTATGTCGTCGAGTTGAGATCTGTCCGAGCTTTGCACATCCATCGTCATCGGGGCGGGGCGGTTCCCGGTCCAATAGGCAGAACACAGATGGCGTACATCGCACTTTGGACAGCGTTCGGCGTCGAGATTTGCGTAAGATTCAGGACCCGATACTGCCTTACGGACGGCATCCGTCCTGGCCTTCAACTCCCGTGCTAACTTGGCGCCGTCCTTCTCGGTGTACGGAACGATTCGATCCCCGTTGGGATAGCAGATCGCCAATTTGTTGACAGAAGTTCTCGTGGGATTGAGTTCCTCGTCGTGGCGCCAAAGGAGAGCATATATCTGAAGCTGCAATAGGTGATCATCTGACGGTTCTCCGGACTTGAAATCCTCAATTGTGCACGAGTCATCACGGAGTTCGATCAAATCCGCAAACCCGCGCCATTTGATTCCGGGATGCCGCAATTCGATTTCAAAATGCGTCCCTTGTCCCAACGGAGGCCGGGTGTGTGCAGCCGCCGGGTCGAGGTCGCAATCGTCTGGTAGTTCAGTAGGCGAAGGCTGTAAATTCCAACTCAGTTTCGACAGCTGTAGCTGTACGTGCTCGCGGATGGCTGGAAGACGGTTCCCGAGCCTTGCCAGCGATGATGACCGCACGAGTTCAAATCGGGGATTGCCCGCAAGAGACATACCCACATCTGCAACGGACGCCTCAATG